>JAZQVB010000167.1:0-11453 GCA_045631605.1 Anaeroplasma sp. | reverse complement strand
ATGTTGTTGAATAAGTATAACTTCTTGTTGTAAGAGTTGTTCCAGCTGCTGTATTTTTAATAGTTTCAGTAGATACCTTAGTAGTTGGCGATGAGTTATTTGTTTTATATTGAATATTATTTGAGATAATATTTTCACCATTGCTACTTACACCGTACTTAACTAGTCTACCTAAATCATCAAATTCATTTGTTTTACCAACTACCTTTAATGAATCTCTTAGATTTCTCAATTGAGTAACAGTTCTACTGCTGTTACATGTTGTTAGCATTTCAACTTGTCCAAATAATGGAAAATCTTTGTTTTTATCACTACCAATAATTGTGGTCATAGTACTTAAATTTACTCCAATATTTATAGATTCACTATATCCATCTAAATTTACTACTAAACGCAGGTTAGTCGTAGTCGAATTATAATATGCATAGCTAAAGCCAATATAATTCCATGTGTTTTTATTAACAGTTAATTCTGTATTTTTTGTAACATTTCCAATTTTAATATTAACTTTATCATTATTATCAATAAATAATGCTACTCTATTATCCGTTGAAGTGCACCCTTCAAATAAGTATTGCACATCGTTATTATTGTATGGATACACCAGCATTGATATTGTACCATTATTTGTATTCCCGAAGCTATATTCTAAACTATTTCCACTTGCTTCAAAACAATATCTATTATTAGTAACATTATAATTATAACATTTAGCTTTATCATAAATATTAGTTTTCACTATATTATATTTATTTGGCTTTTTGCCTGACAATGAATATGCGTTACCATGAAGAGGATAAATCTCATATCCTGACAATTCATTATAAATGCTTGATACCTGATAATCTACTGAGTTATCTCTTAAATCCCTTTGGGGATCATTAATCAAATACATTTTAGTGAGCTTATAATATTCTTCAATTTCCTGTTGTGTTAGCTTTCCATCAATTGACATCATTAAGCCTGTAAAATATATGTGAAACAGATCATATGTATCAGAATTTATATATTTTTGTCCTATATAATAGAAATTATTATTTAGTTCAATTAGTTTAGATGTTGTTTTTTCTCCAGTTAAAGTATGTTCATCAAATTTTAAAATATATTTAAATTTATATACTCCATTATCTTCAAAACTTTCCCAAGATAAAGCTACAAAATGCCATCCTTCACCTCCTGTAATAATCCCTGTTGTGTTTTTTAATGTTTGATTAATATTACCATTATCATCTAAACGCAGTATCAAATTACCATATGTCCAATCTAAATGTAAACGCTCAGTTTCATTATTATTCCATTTAGTAACCAATGGAAATATGAAATCATTAGCACTATTATAATTGTTAATAGAAGGTATATTCATCCAAAATGCTATTGCACCTTCAGTATTTTTCTTATCAGGTGCAGAAATTGCAAATTCATATTCAGCACCTGTATATAAATGTATACTTGGAATACCATTATACGTAGTAGTGCTATCTGGATCAACTGATGTTGGATAAATATAAGTTTGACCATCAAAGTTACCCCTTAGATATGAATCAGTTAAACACATACTTCCGACATATCTACTGTTTTCATTAAATAAACCTCTCAGCTTATTTGCCGATGATACATTTGTTTCTACTAAATTATTATGAGTTTCACTCACTTTAAAGCCTTCAATATTTCTTATGACATTAATATCATTATCTGATTCGTTGTATTTATATTCAACATACGAATTACCCTCTGTAATCTTAGAAATTCTATCGTATGAATCATATTCGTACATTGTTGTAATATTAGCTAATATATTTGTAATAGTTTTGGCTCTTTCATATGGATCATATGTGATTGAATATCTATTTGATGAGCCGTATTTAATTGCTGTTAATAAATTTTCAAAATACTCAAATGTAAAATAACTATTATCTCCATATTTCTTTGTAATGATTTTATCATAATAATCATATGTTAATTCTAGTATTCTACTACCATTCAAGGTAACCTTAGTTAGTCTATTTCTATCATCATATGTAAACTTATATACTGAACCATTATCACATATAATGGTATCAATATTTTTCTTATCATCATACTGATAATCAATATCTGCAATTTTAGTTGAAGATGATGTTAATACCTCTATTTTAGATACATCATTTCCCGAATATGTCACATCGCTTTTGATAGAATTAGCTTTAGTAATATCTTCTCTATGATATTCATCATAAGAAACCTCTAGCTCACTACCTGTTGAATGTGTTTCCTTAATTAAATCACCATTATCATAAGTGTAATTAATATTAATAGTCCCATTCACTTCAGATGTGATTATCTTTTTAGTTAATTCATTTGTGTTTTCATCATATTTATTTGTTGTTTTTACTCCATAACAATCAACTATTTTTAAAGGATTTTTCTTATCATCGTATTTATAAATTTTCTCGTTATTACCTTTAACTACTTCTGATTCAATATAATTATTACTATATCCTAATATCTTGGCATTACTGCCTGTCAAAATTCTATTGATATTCATATTTGAATCGTAAGAATAGAATGCACCAAAATTATATTTACATGCTATTAAATCCGTATATTCGAATCCTACATTTAACGCTGATACATTTACTACAATTTTATTGTAATTATCTTTAGGCACAATACCTAAAACAATCATTTTAGGTTTAGCATCTACAATACTATTATTCAAATAATATACTGAAGAACCGACCTCAATGTCACCATTAAATAATACTGCTTGAATATAACCACCATAAGATTCTTCACATGCAGTTTTTTGTTGAACAAATGCGACTATAGTAACTGGTTCATGAGCTTCTCCTTCAAAAGCAACCTCATACTTTTCTCTACCCTCTATCACTTCATCAAAATTACTAATTTCTCTTACTTTACTAAATCCTAAGCTGGCTGGTACTTCTGTTGATTGTCTTGTAGAGTAACTTAAATCTGTACTACTAATAGGATTGATTAATCTTTGACCATAAAATGCAAGCTTTGATGGATTTATAACATTACTTTTAAATGTTACTAGATTATTTGAATTATATTCGATTAATCTTGCATTACCCTTGTTATCATACTCTAATGTTGGTAGGTTATTTTCATTAAACTGAATTGTTAAAATATCACCTATTGTATTAGTAATAACAGCTTCATCACTAGTTAAAGATATTTGATATAACAATCTAGATTCAAATAATTCTTCAACAAGAGAACCGTCTTCTTCTTCAACATATCCGTAAAACTCCTCATTAATTCTCGTTACTTTATCATTCGATAATGAGAAAACTACTGCATAATTTTTCCTAGTGTCTTTTATTCTAATGTAATCATTTTCAAAGTCAAAGCTATATGCTTCCGTTATAGCTCCTGCATAGGAATAAATTAAATTAGATAAATAATTATCTAAAGTTCTAATACCAAATGTAGTACGTGATAGTTCTAATTCCCCTTCTAAACAAGATACTTGATTCATATTACCTAAAGAATTTTGTGTATATTTTATTTTTGTATCATACCCATTGTTAATTAATACACCATTTCCCATCATATAATTAATACTAAAGCCGTTTACACATTCCACATTGGAAATTAAATTATAACTATTTTTCCACCAATATTTATTACCAATTTTATCTTTTAAATAAAACTTTTCATTATTAGAAGCATTGATAACTTCCTTAACTAAGATAAAATCATTAGTTGTACTCTTATAAACAAATGTCGAAAGTGTTGTTTCCACAATTTCTTCATATAATGAATATAAATCAATTGAACCATCTGGGTTAGTTATGTTATATCCATTCATGGCCGACTCTAACTTATATTCAAAATTCGTTTTCATTCCTGCACCATAAGCTGAAGTTACACCTTTATTTTGATGATTGTAAATTAGTGATAACCCAATCGGATTCACACCACCAGATTCTAATAAAGGTATTTGTATAATTAAATTATTATCATTTTTATTTACATTAACATTATAGCTAATGCTGCCTACACTACCGCTTAATTGCTTAGTATAGGTCTTTAAGCCTTTATTTGCCATTTCTATCCTCCACTTTTAATATTTTATTTATTAGCTCATATGAGCCTGTTGAGGCTAGTCCTGAGATAATTCCTATAGATAACGCTGTAATAGGATTATCTACATTTAATATTATTTCGGGGCTTATATAATAAGATATTAATCCTATTAATCCTCCAAATGTACCTACTATTATTGGTACATATTTATAATTCTTTTTCTTTTTTAATATCAATAATTTAAATATTTCACCTATTAGGTAGCATATTATAATTATTGATGGTATTCCTATATACTCTGTAATTTCAATCCTCCTTCCTATTGACATGTCAAGTAAATTTCAATTGATGATTTGATTATACAACGCTAAATAATAAAAAATGGCCCATAAACTTTTGCCTAATTTTTAGGTTTTTGTTGGGCCATTTTTCATTATTACATAATAAAAAGTCAAGAAGGATTTCTAACATTTATGAAATTTATTTAAAAAAACTTAGGGTATCTGCTATCTAATGAATTTATTTCAACTGTTTTCACTATGCAACATAGTTTTAACAAAATAAAAAAGTGTGACAACTATTTTTAATTATAGTTTAATCACACCATTATTTATTTAAGACCAATTAATAAGTAACTAATAATTAAGATGATTTATTTTATCATTTAACATATTTAAATAAGTCATTAGAAATACCTTTTTCTTTAATAATATTAATAATATTATCCTCAGCTTGTAAATTCAAATCCTTATTAGCTACCTCACAGCTTTTTCTTATTAATAGCCTTTGATTTTCCTCATCCGTCAAATCAAGTGTAGATGCTAGAGTAATTAAAGCTGTAAGCTTTTCATTATCTATATTTGATTTAGCTAATAAATCGATTATTGTGTTAATATCCATTATATTCCTCCTGCATTAATATATGCAGGTAGATGGGATACTGCTACCAATATATTTCAGATTTTAAGCTTCTAGAAAGTAATATAGATACTGCATCCTTAGCACTAATTTCATTAATAACTAATTTGTATGCAAGCTCAATAATAGGAAGATCTAAATCATATTTTACTGCAATTTCGTGTGCAGCAAGAATAGCACGAACACCCTCAACTGATTGAGCTATATCTCCTATAGCCTCATCAACTGACATACCTTGTCCAATTCTTAATCCGCATTGGAAATTACGTGAATTCATACTTGATGCGGTAACAATTAAATCACCAACACCAGATAAGCCGTATGCAGTATGTAACTTACCGCCTAACGCAGTAATTATCATTACTATTTCCTTAAGCCCTCTAGTAATTAGAAATGCTCTTGCGTTTTCTCCTAAATCTAAGCCAGATGCTATGCCGGATACTATTGCGATTGCGTTTTTAATAGCTCCGCCAGTTTCAACACCTATAACATCATCTGATGTATAAACTCTTAAATATTGCTCATTTGAGAATATTTTTTGAACCATTATAGCGGCATCATTATTTGTTGATGCTGCAACTAATGATGTAAGCTTTCTTTTTATAAGCTCTTCAGCATGAGATGGCCCAGATAATGCAACGAAGCCTTCTATAAATTCCTCAGGAATTACATCTGATACAACCTCACTAATTCTATATGATGTGTCAGGCTCAATTCCTTTACTAACATTTATAAACAGCTTTTTTTCGTTTAATAATGGTTTAATCTCCATTAATACATTTCTCATAGCCTTAGTAGGCACACATAATACGATGTATTTAGAATGATTTAATGCTTCCTCTAATGAAAGTGTAGCCTTAATATCATGAGGTAATTCCACATTAAAATATGGATGAGAATGCTCATTATTGATTTTATTTACAAATAATTCATTTATGTCTCTGATTAAAACATTATGCTTATTATCTGATAAAGCTAAAGCTAGGGTAGTTCCCCAAGCTCCACCACCAATAATTGAAATATTCATATTAGTCTCTCTTTCTGAATTCTAGCTTAATTGGTGTAGCAAAGAAATCGAAATTTTTTCTTATTTGATTTTCTAAATATCTATAATAGGAGAAATGAACAAATTTAGGATCATTAACGAAGAATGAGAATGTTGGAGGCTCAACACCTACTTGAGAACAATAATAAACCTTAAGCTTACCACCATTAAATTCACTTGGTGGGAACATCGCAACTGAATCAGCGATTGAATCATTTAATACAGACGTAGAAATACGTCTATGGAACGCATCATATGCTTGTTCAATTGCAGGGAATAATGTATGAACTCTTTTGTTTTCCTTTGCAGAAAGGAATACGATTGGAGCGTAATCTAAATACTTATAGTATCCTCTTACCTCTTCAGTCCATTTTTGCATTGTCTTTGAATCCTTATCAACTAAATCCCATTTATTGACAACAATAATACATGGTCTACGGAATTCTTCAATATATTGTCCAACATGTAAATCCTGTTCAATTAAACCTGTAGATGCATCTAAAACTAATAATACAACATCACTTCTACCAATAGCATCAATACTTCTAATTACAGAATATTTCTCTACATTTTCATAAATTTTACCACGCTTACGAAGACCTGCAGTATCAATTACTACATACTCCTTACCATTTGATTTAAATCTTGTATCAATAGTATCACGTGTTGTACCACTAACTGGCGATACAATAACTCTATTGTCATTTAATAACGTATTAGTTAATGATGATTTACCTACATTTGGTCTACCAATTAAACAGAATCTAATTGCGTCATCCTTTTCCTCCTCTTCCTTTTGAGGGAAGTGCTCAATAACAGCGTCAAGTAAATTACCAACACCAACACCATGACCTGAAGAAACAGGGATTGGATCTCCTAATCCTAATGCATAAAATTCATAAATATTATCTCTGAATTTTTGATCATCAACCTTGTTAATTGCACAAATAACAGGCTTGTTTGTTTTATATAATAATTTTGATATATAAATATCATCGTCAGTTAAACCACTACGACAATCAGCAACAAAAATTATAACGTCAGCTTCCTCCATTGCGATTTCAGCTTGAGCCTTAATTTCTGTTAAAAAGGGAGCATCACCTAATTCTATGCCCCCAGTGTCAATCAAAAAGAATTCTTTTGATAGCCAGGCTGCCTTACTATAAATACGATCGCGTGTAACACCTGGTTGATCGTCTGTGATGGATAATCTTTGACCAATGATACGATTAAATAATGTAGATTTGCCTACGTTAGGTCTACCTACTATCGCTACCTTTGGTAACATATTATTCACCTACTTTTATTTATTTTTTTAAAATATCTCCAAAAGCATCACCAATTGTTGATAATGGAGTATTATCATTTTCTAAGTACTTTTCATAAGATTTTCTTTCTTCTTCAACTAGATACTTACGAATAGATAATTTTAACTTCCATTCAGCTGGCTTAATTTCAATGATGTAAGCCTTAGCCTCATCACCTACAGCATAATAAGCAGCTAAATCCTTCTTTAATTCGATTAAAGATTCAGATGCTGGAATGAAACCATCAACACCTAATGCTTCAACAGCTAAGCCGTTTTCCTTAACCTCAGTAACCTTAACGTCAACTAAATCGCCAACATTAGCATTTACTCTTTTCCAAGGGTTGTCCATTAAAGCCTTTCTTGATAATGAAACCTTTTCGTTCTTTTCATCAATCTTTAGGATAGATACCTCAACCTCATCACCGATAACTACACAGTTATTGAAGTTATCATTAGGGTTATGAGAATATTCAGAAGCATGTAATAATCCCTTAATGTTTGGAGCAACCTCTAATAATAAACCAAATGGTAGCTTGTTAACAACCTTACCAGTAATAGTTTGTCCTACCTTATTAGCTTCTAAGAATAATTCAAATGGGCTCTTTAATAAAGCTTTTCTAGAAAGCTCAATCTTGCCATCTTCCTTGCTTAAAACCTTAACCTCAATCTTGTCATTAACCTTTAATACTTCATTAATGTTAATGAATTCATGAGCTACCTGATTAGTCTTTAATAAGCCTTGGTTATAATTAAATTTAACAATTGCGCCATACTTTTCAATCTTAGTAATAGTACCAGTTAATACATCACCAGCATTAATTGATTCATATTCAGCATTCTTGTTATTCTTATATTCTTCTTGTTCAATAACCTTGTGAGACACAACAATCTTCTTCTTAGCTGCATCAACGTCAACAACCTTAGCTGTTACAGTTTGAGAAACCTTAACTGCTGGAGTTGCTTGACTAATTGGCATAAATAATTGTACGCCATTATATTTACAAGTATATCCCTTACCATTTGCATCAGCTACAACATATACATTTAAAACCTCACCAGATTCTAAGAATGCTGCAACCTTATTGAACATTTCTTCTTCAATTTGGTTCTTACGAGATAAATAAATGTGCTCCTCGTTAACCTTTGCAACCTCACACTTAATAACATCCCCAACCTTAACTAAGCCCTTAAATGTTTGAACAGACTTGTCCTTAGTATAATGCTCTAAATGCATTGTACCCTCTGTGAAGCTATGAATATCTAAATAGATAGTCTTATCTGCAACAGATACTACCTCACCCTCAACTACGTCTCCTGCTCTTAGCTTCTTTAGTTCGAAGCTATCTAAATTAAATTCTTCCATTTTACCAAACCTCTCATCTATTAATTTAATTATTTTGTTAACAACCTCATCGATTGACATATAAGATGTATCAACTAAGATAGCATCATCAGCCTTTTTCAAAGGTGCTATTTCTCTTGTTGAATCCTTATTGTCTCTTACAATAATGTCATTTAAAATTTTATCATAGTCAGATTCAATTCCTAGCGTTTCATTTTCCTTACATCTTCTTTCAGCTCTAACCTCAGGAGATGCAGTTAAGAATATTTTTAAATCAGCATTAGGGAAAACAACTGTACCGATATCTCTACCGTCCATTAATATTTTTCCATATTTGCCTGATTCACGTTGAAAATCAACCATCTTATCTCTAACACGCTTAATTTTTGATGGTGTAGAAACTGCATTAGTAATTTCAACAGTTCTAATTTCCTTTGAAACATCAACACCATTTAAATAAATTATTCCGTTTTTATAAATTATTGATATTTCGTCTAAAAAATCATACTGTGCTTCATCATTTAAATCTATTTTTCTGTTTAAAGCCTCAAGTGTTACAGCACGATACATAGCACCTGTATCTAAATGTGTGAAACCTCTTTTAGCTGCAACCATTTTAGAAATAGATGATTTTCCGCTACCAGCAGGACCATCAATAGCTACAACAAAATTTTCCATATAATCTCAACCTCTAAATAATATTCTATCACATGGATAATACTTTTACAAACTGTATAATTTCTTTACCTCATGTGGCTTTAGCATTCTGTATTCACCAACACCTAGACCATCAAGATCTATACCGCCGAATGATACACGCTTAAGCTTTTTAACCTCATATCCAACAGCCTCGCACATTTTACGAACCTGTCTATTTCTTCCTTCAGTAATAGTAAGCATAATTAAAGATGATTTATGCACCTTGTCAATGCTTACAACCTCTACCTCAGCTCTTTTTGTCTTTACACCATCAATTTCAACACCCTTAATAAGCTTAAGGATTGCTTCTTGTGTAATTAAACCATTAACTCTTACCTGATATTTCTTTTCTACTTCCTTTTCAGAACGAGTTAATCTATAAGCTAATTCACCATCATTAGTTAAAAGTAATACACCTGATGTATCATAATCTAATCTACCAACAGGGAAAATTCTAGTTTTCTTAGTTTCCTCATCAATTAAATCCATAACTAGTCTTCTGCCTAGCTTATCACTCATTGATGTTAAAAAGCCTGTAGGCTTATTTAAAACGTAATAAACTAAATATTGTCTTTGTACTATTTTGCCATCAACCTCAATTGAATCCTTTTTACCAACCTTAGTACCAAGCTCAGTAACAACCTGACCATTTACCTTAACTCTACCTGATGTGATATACTCTTCACATTTTCTTCTTGAGGCAACTCCACACGCTGCCATAACCTTTTGTAGTCTCTCTTTATTATCATCCACGACAATCACCATCCATTTTTATATAATACTACTAAAGTAGTATAACATAATTTAAATATAAAGTAAAAGGAATTTAATTATTTTTCTAAATAGTAAGCATTTACAAATTTAATTTGATAGCTTTAGATATATTTCCATTAATTTCCTTTCATCAAATAATACTGGTACTGGATATAAAGGATTAGCCTCCTTATTAGCTAGCTTAGCCATAAAAGGAATATCATCCTTTAAAATACAATCAAATTTATTTGGAATATTCATAGATTTATTCATATCTTCAATTTTAGAAATAAAGATTTCAGAGGCTTCATCATTCGATAAATTATTATCCGCTAAACCTATTAATTTAGCTAATTCACCTAGTTTTTTACTAGCCTTTTTGCCATATTCTCTTAAAATTATAGGTAGTAAAATAGCATTAGCTAAGCCATGAGAAACACCATATTTTCCACCTAATGTATGTGCTATAGCATGTACATATCCAACATAGCTTACAGTAAATGCCTTTCCTGCAAGATATGAAGCAAGTAGCATATTATTACGAGCAGCTACATCATTTCCATCAGCATATGCCTTTTCTAAATTTTCAATTATTAGCTTAACAGCCTCTACTGCATCCTTCTTACTCTTCCTTGTCCTAGCCTTACCAATATAAGCCTCAACCGCATGTGTTAGGGCATCCATACCAGTTGTAGCTGTAATATGCTTAGGTAAGCTAATTATATTCTTTGCATCTAATACAGCATAATGCGGTATTAGACAAAAATCACTTATAACAAATTTATGATGAGTTTCCTCATCAGTAATCACTGTCGCAACAGTAGCCTCACTTCCTGAGCCTGCAGTTGTAGGTATCGCAATTAATAAAGGTATTTTCTTCCTAACCTTGATAACTCCAGCCATTTTTTTAATAGGCTTTTTAGATCGTACAACACAAGCCAAGGCTGCCTTTGCACAGTCTATTACAGAACCACCACCAAATGCTATAATACCTTGGCAGTTATTTTCTAAATAGATTTCCTTTACCCTTAATACATTACTAGTTGTAGGATTTGGTAATACCTCATCAAAGATAGTATATTCAATATTATTTTCATTAAATAATTTTTCAAGCTCAGCTGTTAATCCTTGCTTCTTAACGGTTCTACTAACCATTAATAATATTTTTGTAATTTTATTTAATTTTAATTCTTCAATTATATCGCTATTATCCTTTAATATTTCAGGATCTCTATACGGCAAAAATGGTATAGCTATATACATAATTTTTTGAAAAGCTCTACAATAAATCCTTTTAAAAATATTCATAAAATCCTCACAACGTAAACTAATATATCTTTAAAAATTATATC
>JAZQVB010000166.1:0-4259 GCA_045631605.1 Anaeroplasma sp. | reverse complement strand
GATCATGAATTATATTATAGAAGTAATTTCTGTAAGCCTTTAAAAAATTATATTTATGATATTGATGATGAAACTATACCTATACAATATGAAACTATAATGACTATGTATAATCCATTATTAACTCAAAAATATAAAGAGATATATGGTAAAACAAGTATTGATTACTTCACAACACCATATATTATTGCCCCAACTATAATTGAATTGATGGGTGTTAATTATAATACTAATCATTATTTTGGTAAATCTTTGTTCCAAACAACATCTGATTTTGATAATATATTCTATTCTCATGAATTAAAGATGATGTTTACTGATAAGATTTATTGTGATGATATTACAGAATTTTCTTATTGTGATGCTGATAAAGAATATATTGATAGTTTTTCTTTGGCCCTTTATGGTGTAATAAGAAAAGTAAGAATGTTTAATAAAATATATAGTAATGAGTATTTTAAAATAGAGGAATAATTTATTCTTCTATTTTTTTTGCAGATAAAATGTGCTATAATTTTTTTGTTTTAGGAGTTGATTTTATGCTTAGAAAAGATATTAAGGACTTTATTAATACTATTCCTGAAAATGTCAATATTGTTGCAGCTACTAAATATGTTAAAGCTAATGAAATGTTAGAACTATTAGAAAATGGTATTAATAATTTTGGTGAAAATAGAGTAGATTCATTTTTAGTAAAGTACGACGAATTAAAGAATGAAAATATAATTTGGCATTTTATTGGTCATCTTCAAAGAAATAAGGCTAAAAAAGTAATTAACAAGATTGACTATTTGCATTCATTAGATTCATTAGAATTAGCTAAAATAATTGATAAGGAAAGAAATACTCCCTTAAATTGCTTTGTTGAAATCTCAATAAATTTAGAAGAAACTAAGGATGGAGTTCCTTATTTTGAAGCTTCTGAATTTGTTTTTAAGTTATTAGAATTTAAAAATATTAAGATTGTTGGTCTTATGATGATGGCAGTAAAGGCAGCTAACAGTGAGGAATTAAATCAACAATTTAGAAGTTTATTAGATTTAAAAAATAAGCTTGAGAAAGAATTTAATATTAATATTCCATATTTATCAATGGGTATGAGTGATGATTATAAGGAAGCTATAGCACAGGGTGCTACTCATATAAGATTAGGTAGGATATTATGGAAGAATTAGAGCAGTTTAAAAAAAGAATACAATCAATAGTTACTAGAGCCTATGAGGGTGGAGTAATATTACTTCCTTTTTTAGATGATGCATTATCTGCTGTTTTAATTGATGAAATGAAATATCATTCAATGATTACATATTTAGCTGATGGTGGTATTAAAAATGCTGATAGAAAAAGATATGTAATATATCCTAGCGATTTAGAGAATGTTGATTGTAAAATTAATATTTATAAAATAAAATATAATAAAAAATATTATGAAATTAATCATAGATCAGTATTAGGCTCATTAATGGGATTAGGTATAAAACGTGAATGTATAGGAGATATTATTGTTGATAATGAAATATATTTTGCGGCTACAAAAGAAATATCTAATTTCCTAGAAGAGGAATTTAAATACGTAGGTAAGGCTCCAATTGAGCTTGAACTTGTTGATTATGATGTTTGTAATATTATTAAATATGAAGAAAAACTTCATTTTTTAACATCACTAAGATTAGATTGTGTTGTTGCGGCATGTTATAATTTATCAAGAGCGTCTGCTCAAGAAATGATAAAGAATGGATTAGTGTTTATTAATTATATAGAAAATCAAAACACATCACATATATGTAAATTTGATGATATAATAAGTGTTAGACATAAAGGTAAATTTAAAATAGGAAATATAGGTAATGAAACTAAAAGTGGAAGATTACCTACTACATTATTAAAAAGAATATAGGAGAAGTTATGAATAGAATAGGTATAATTGCTGCGATGCAGCCTGAAATGGAATTGATTAAGGAAGCAATTAATAATTGTGAGAAGGTTAATGAATTAGGTATTGAATTTTATGTTGGTAATATCGGAAATACTGAAGTAGTATTATCATTATGTGGAGTAGGAAAGGTAAATGCTTCAATGGCTACAACTATTTTAATTTCCTCATTTGAATGTAATTTAGTTATTAATTCTGGTATTGCTGGTGGCGTTGCACCACTTAATACTAAAGATGTAGTTGTTGCAAGTAGCTTAATGTATCATGATTTTGATACAACATTATTTGGATATGCATATGGTCAGGTTCCACAAATGCCTAAGGAATTTGTAGTTAATCCTAATGCGTTAATGCTTGTAAAATCAACATTAAATAAGCTAAATATTGAATATAAGACCGTTAAAATATATTCTGGTGATCAATTTGTTTCTAGTCTTGATGCATTAAAGAATGTAGGAGAACCTACTAATTGTGCAGTTGAGATGGAGGGTGCTGCAATTGCTCATGTAGCTACTAAGGCAGCTGTTGATTTTATTGTTATTAGATTTATTTCTGATATCATTGGTGCCGATAAGCAGATTGATGATTATTTAGCATTTGAGAGTGAAATGGCTCAAAAATCAGCTAATATTACTTTACAATTATTGAATAATTTATAATAGTTCGGTTAATAATAAGGATGGTGAAGGTTTATGATTCCCATCCTTATTTTTTGTTTATTAATTATTATTTTATCTATAAATGTACATGTCGTTATCTTAGGTGCTAATACACATATAAAAATGTATCTAAGAATTGGTATGCTTAGGATTGTTATTCCCCATCAAAGACAATTATCTAAGGTTAAATTATCTAATGCTAAATTTATTAAAGGATATAATGGGTATTATAAACGCTTCATCTTTAATATAATTTCTCACAGTAAATATAGTCGTGTTTATTTCGCTAAGCGACAATTAATTCCAATTTTCAATAATCCAATAGCTAGTGGATTATATTTAATGGCGTCAGGGATATTAATTGGTTTGCTACAAAACCGCACAAAGGGTATTGAAGAAAAAATACTAATGCTAAAACAGGATGATTTACGTGAGAAGGTTGATTATTATGTTGATACCCAAATTGACATTATAACATTAATTTGGGTATCAATTATATCAATAGGAGGAAAATAAATTATGCTACATGTTGTTAGCGAGCTTTTAGAAATATCTTTAAATTCATTAAAGAAAATGGTTGAAGCTAATACAATTATAGGAAATCCTATTACTAAAAATGATATTACGATAATTCCAGTATCAAGGGTACATCTTGGATTTGTATCTGGAGGTAGCGACATTAAGCCTAATACTAATAAGGCAGAACCGTTATTTGGTGGAGGTACTGGTGGTGGGTTATCTTTATCACCTATAGCTTTTTTAATTATTTATAATAATGATGTACGTATACTTTCTATTGATGGTAATACGCATTTATCTGAAATATTGTTAGATTTATTTCCAAAGGCCATGGATAAGATTACTAATTTATTTCAAGAAGAAGATATAAATAAATCTCATCTTTAATTAGATGAGTTTTTATGCTATTATAATAGCGGTGATTATTTATGAGTAAGTTTTATGCTATAAAGGATGATAACAATTCAATAATAGTAGAATCTTGGGATGAGGCTTTAAAAATTATTGCAGAATATAATAAGCCTAAATATAAAAGCTTTAAAACTAAAGCTGAGGCACAGGCTTTTATTGATGATGTTATTTTAGTAGATGATATTAAAGAGCCTAAATGCTATATTGATGGGTCGTATGATAGTAATACAGGAAGATATTCCTTTGGTGGTATTTTAATTATAGATGGGAAGGAATATTCATTTAAAAAAGCTTATGAGCCTGATGAATTTTCATCAAGCCGTAATGTTGCAGGAGAAATAAAGGGAGCAGCATTTATTATTAATTATTGTATTAAGAATAATATTAATACACTTCATATATTTTATGATTATGAGGGTATTGAAAAATGGTATAAGGGTATATGGAGAGCTAATAGTTTGATTGCTAGCAGCTATACCTCATATGTTGATACAATAAAGGATAAAATTAATGTAGTTTTTCATAAGGTAAAATCGCATACTAATAATTATTATAACGATTATGCAGATAAATTAGCAAAGGAAGCACTAGGAATCTAGTGCTTCTTTAATTTTATTTATAGATATTTTTTTATTAATTATAATATAATCTGTTTTATAAGATATTCTATCTACAAGCCTTATCGCATCATCAAGGCTTAAACATAAATAATAATCTTTTATTAATAGTTTTAATAT
>JAZQVB010000165.1:0-19258 GCA_045631605.1 Anaeroplasma sp. | reverse complement strand
TTCTTTTATAATAATTATAGGCTTCAAGAAAAATTAAAAGGCATGACACCTAACGAGGTCAGATATCATGCCAATTGTAACTTTATTTACTTTTAATTATTTTTTATACACCGTGTCTACTTGACAAGGGGCAGTTCAATTGAGTGATCAATTTTACTTGGTTATACACCACTATATGCGCTAAATCCACCGTCAACTGGTAATACTACACCATTAATGAATGATGCTTGCTCCTTATTTGTTAGGAAAAGACAAGCTCCAATTAATTCCTCAGCCTTACCAAATCTATCCATAGGTGTATTTCTTAATATTTTTTCTGTTCTAGCTGTAGGAGTTCCATCCTCGTTAAATAATAACTTTTCATTTTGAATCGTTACAAAGAAACCTGGAGCAATTGCGTTACATCTAATACTTGTTTTAGAAAAATGAACCGCTAACCATTTAGTAAAATTAGAAATCGCAGCCTTAGCTCCACTATATGCAGGAATCTTAGTTAAAGGAGTAAATGAATTCATTGAAGATATATTTAAAATACTTGCATCATCCTTATTTAGCATATCCTTAGCAAATACCTGAGAAGGTAATAATGTACCCATATAATTTAAGTTAAATACGAATTCAACACCGGCTTGATCTAAATCAAAGAATGTCTTCATATTTCCTAAATCTTCATTTTTGAAGAATTCATTATCTGTATTTGCTCTAGCATTATTGCCACCAGCACCATTGATTAAAATATCGCATGTACCAAAATCAGCTAATATTTGTTGATGTGCTTCTTCAATTGATTCTTTTGATAAAACGTTACATTGATAAGCCTTCGCAACATATCCTAAATCGCTAATTCCTTTAGCCTTAGTTTCTGCAGCCTCTAAATTTAAATCTAATAATGCAACCTTAGCACCATTTTCTGCATATGCCTTTGCTATAACTGAGCATAACACACCACCAGCACCTGTAATTACAACTACCTTATCAGTAAAATAACCCATTATTTTGCCTCCTTAATTTTATCAAGCATATCCCATACACCTAGCATATACATTATACCTAAAGCTCTATCGTATAAACCATAGCCTGGACGTACATTACCTGGCTTTTCGTCCCATAGATGACGGCCATGATCTGGTCTAATATAACCATTAAATCCACAATCATGATATGCCTTTAAAATATCTAAAATGCCTGTATCTCCATCACAATCTCTGTGTGATGCTTCTGAGAAATCACCATTTTCAAAATGTTTAACATTTCTAATATGAGCAAATGCAATTCTATCACAATGCTTTCTTACAATTTCTGCAACATTATTTCCAGGATTTGCATTTAAAGATCCTGAGCATAATGTTAAACAGTTATTTGGATGATCTACTAATTTTAAGAATTTCTCAACACTTTTAGCATCTACAATTAATCTTGGTAATCCAAATATATCCCAAGGCGGATCATCCGGATGGATAGCCATTTTTATGCCACATTCCTCACATGTAGGCATAATAGCCTCTAAAAAGTACTTTAAATTAGCCCATAGCTTTTCATGAGTAATACCAGCATAAGCCTTAAATAGCTCATCTAGCTTAGCCATTCTTTCAGGCTCCCAGCCTGGAAATGACATATTATATTTTTCAGTAAAATCTAAAATGTAATTAGCCATTGCGTTATAATCATCCTGAATCATGCCCTTTTCATAGAATAACGCTGTTGAGCCATCCCCTACTTCATGGAACAAATTACTTCTAGTCCAGTCAAAGATTGGCATAAAATTATAACAAATAACCTTTACACCAAACTTTGATAAATTTCTTATTGTTTGTTTATAATTTTCAATATACTTATCTCTAGAAGGAAGTCCTATTTTAATATCATCATGAACATTTACAGATTCAACAACATCGATATTAAATCCATATTTTTCACATTGTTCTTTAACTTCCTTAATTTCATGCTCATGCCACACCTCGCCAGGCATTTTATGATGAAGTGCCCAAACAATGCCACTTACTCCTGGTATTTGCTTGATGTCAGAAAGTTTGATTTTATCATTGCCTTCACCATACCATCTAAAGGTCATTTGCATAAAGATTACCTCCTTATCTTAATTCCTTAGGTTTTCTAATTCTATTAAGCTTTTTATTCATATTTAATAATTCTTCTTTACTAAACTTAACGCCAACCATACTAATTAAACTAGTTAATCTTAATACAGTAAATCCATTCATCATTTGCATAATATCACTATTTAACTCAAATCCTGCAACACCACCGCCAGATTTAGAGCTCTTAGACATTCTTTTCTTAAGCTTTAATCCTAATCTAACAAACCATAATTTTCCTCTAAATGATTTTAAAATATTACCCATTGTATCATTTAAAGAATATCTACCCTCAGGTGCAGTAATATCAAACCAGTTTAAAATAGCTCCCTTTTCCTTAAGAACATAAGCCTCATTCATTACATCAACCTTACGAATAAATGATTCATCCTTATATTCTCCAGCACGTGCCTCAAGTTTAGTTTCGCCTGTATTTGGAACCTCAAAATAGAAGAAATGATTTTCACTAGTTTGCTTACCTACACTAACTCCATTAACGAATAATTCAACCTCTGGAAGATTAGAATAAACAGTAACCTTAGTTACATCCTCAACTCTATCAATATATCTCTTGCCACAAATATGTACAAATGGATCATCTGATAACCATGCCTTATAGGCATAGAATGAATCCTTCTTATACTTTCTATCAAATGTTACTAAGCCCTTATGATTTTGACCATTTTCTCCACCTTCAGCTCTAGCATCAGCGCCAAAGTCAAACATATTCCATACATGTGTAGCCCATAAATATTTACGTGTATACAATTGCTTAATTAATTCCTCATGATAATATGCTTGATATTCTTCAGTATAATCTCCTTGGAATGGATTAGATGAATGCCAATTTAATGCTTCACATCCATATTCACTTACACCGATAGCACGATTTGGATACGTTTCATGAAATTTATCAAACCAAGGACCATTCATACTAGTATCTCCACCATACCATCCGAAATAATGGTTGTAGCTTAATACATCTGGAATATGGCAGTATTCTGAATCAATCTTACACATTGATACACATGCAATTGTTGTTAAACGTGTCTTATCCATTTCATGACATAAATTATTTAAAATTTTATGGTTTTCTAATAAATCTGGATCATTGGCACCACCCATAGTAATTTCATTCGAAAGACCCCATACAACTACAGATGCATGGTTATAATTTTGAACAACCAATTCCTTCATTTGAGTAATAGTATTTTCTTTACCTTTAGGCAAGTGACGCGAAATATATGGAATCTCAGCCCATACAACCATACCCTTTTCATCACATAAATCGTAGAAATATTGATCATGCTGATAGTGAGCAAGTCTAATAGTAGTCGCTCCTACCTCACATATTAAATCCATATCCTCTTCATGATGCTCCTTTAATAATGCATTACCAAAGCCCCATCTATCTTGATGACGAGAAACACCCCTTAAAGCATATTCCTCACCATTTAATATAAATCCTCTTTCAGGATCGATTTCAAATGTACGACATCCAAATTTAATAGATAAATTATCAATTACCTCTTCACCATCTAAAATAGATGCCTCTAAAGTATATAAGTATGGATCCTTTCTACCATGCCATAAATGAACATTTTCTATTTCTAGTTCTAAAGAAGCTCCACAGCCCTCATTAACTAAATTACCCTCTTTATCCTTAATTTGATAACGAACATTTTGTCCTTGAAGATTCTTAACATAACCAACAATCTCGATATTAGCTTTTGTGCCTGTAATCTTTGGTGTAACAGTAATACCCTTACCACCATAATATTCTAAATCAAAGTGAGTATTATCCACACAAATAATATTTACATCACGATATAAACCACCATAAAACGTAAAATCCGCCATTTGTGGATATACATAGTCATTTGCAGTGTTATCTACTGCAATAACTAATAAATTTTCTTCAAGCAAATAACTTGTAAGCTCAACACGATATGTTGAATAACCACCATCATGATGTGCTAAATGCTTTTCATTTAAATAAACGTCTGATGATGAATTGGCACCATTAATTTCTAAATAAACCTTCTTATTACAAGGTAAATCATTTTTAGTAAATCTCTTTACATAATAGCATGTACCTCTATAATAATCATTTCCGCCATCTTGACCATCAATATTATTCCAAGAATGTGGTAAATTTAAAATTTCCCATGACTCATCCATTGATGTAGGTACTTGATTAAAGCCCTTTACAAAGCTCCATCCTTCATTAAAATTTTTAATTAATCTCAAAGTAATTCCTCCTTTTTAACTTAAACTATAATATTATTTTACCATTTTAAACTATAAAATTAAACGCATAAATAGAGGGAATCCCTCTATTCATTAATCTTCTATTTTTTCTCCAACTAATCTGTCGTTAGATCTTCCTAATTCTTTTTCCATTTCTTCAACCTTGTTCTTATCAAGATCGTAAACAAATTGAAGTAAAACAAATTGTAAAATGAAACAAACTAAATATACCCCACCTAATATCATACGAATCTTAAATGCAACACCATCAACTTGTGGCAGACCAGCATCACCAAACTCAGTATTATATGCAGCAAAAATTAAAAATGATGATACTAATGCAGAACCAATACCTTGTGCTAACTTTCTACCAAGCGAATATGTAGCATATACTACACCCTCTTCACGAACACCAGTTTTAATTTCTTGGCTGTCAATACAATCAGCAACCATAGCCCATCCTACTAATGAATTTACAGAAATTGCAAGACCAATAAATACTGAAGAAATTGTAAAAATTGTAATACCTAATGCAGGATTTACATTCTCCATAGGAACAGCTAATAATAATATACCAGCTAAAACACCGAAAACGTTAGGCCATGCAGATGCTTCCTTCTTACCAAATCTCTTAACAAGTTTAGTAGCGAAAGGAATAAATAGTAACATTGGTAGCATACCTAGGAATGAGAATAAACCACTAAATTTTACATATTCCGGCCATGCAGACTTAAAGAAATAAACAACATAAGTTTGCATAAATGCCATAGCAAGTAATTGGAAAATAGATGCTAATGTATAGCTTACTGCAGCCTTATTCTTAAAGAAATTAGCTAATGACTTGAAATAATTTGTTTTATTTTCACGCTTTTGTGCTTCATAATCAATAATTACTCTTTCAGTAGTTCCACGACATAAGAATTGGAAACAAATGAAACCAACAATACCTGTAATTAATCCTACAGTAAACATTATCTCACCAATTAATGCACCATTTGTATCATAAACAATAAGTGGTAAACCAATAACTAACACAATATTGCCAACAAATGAACCAATTGATCTCCAAGTAGATAAAGATGCTCTTTCAGTTGAATTAGTTGAAATTACTGAATTTAATGAGCCATAAGGAACATTAACAATTGTATATGCCATATCCCATATTAAATAACCAGCAACACAAACTAATATTCTTACCCATATCGGCGCGGTCCTAATTGGAATGAAACATAACGCACCACCAAACATTAATGCAATAGAACCCCAAAATATCCAAGGCTTAAATTTTGATTGCCCTGGCTTTGGTTGCATCTTATCCATTAAACCACCAATAAGAGGGTCGTTAATAGCATCCCAAATTTTAACTAATAAAATAATAATTGTCCAAATAGCTAACGTTTCCTTTGACGCAAGCTCTAAATCTGGATTCTTACTAAATCCAATAAACTCAGTCCAGAACAACATTAAATACGTACCACCTAAGGCAAATGACATATTACAACCAAAATCACCAGCTGCATATGCAATCTTATCCTTAAACTTAAGTGGCTTGTTTATATTTTCCGGCTTAGCACCAGAAACAGCACTTTTATAAAATCCCATAGACTTCCTCCTTAATATTAAATTATATTTCGATTTTATTAACTTAATTATATAATGCATTATTGTATATTTAAATTGCAATAATTGTTAAATGTTTTACTATTCTTGCAAAAACAACATATTTTTTAACAAAAATAATAAAAAGTAAGGGTTTTCAAAGGATAAAATTGACAAATGTTGCAAAATTATATACAATCTTTTTGGTGATTATTATGAAATTTGAAATTCCAAAAAGCGTTTCTTATTATTATGACGAAAAAATCAAAAAATATGTTTTCTCATTTTTAGGTAAAAATTATTTTTTAGATGATATTGAAAGTATAGATAAAAATAAAATGTTATCATCACTAGGATATGAATGTATTGTTAATATTACTGACGTATTACATGAAGGATTCAAGGAACTACATCATCATGATTTTTATGAGATTTTGTATATAAAAAAAGGAAATTTTATTTTCAGAGTTGATGAGCAAGTATATAATGTTTCTCAAGGTGATGTGCTATTAGTTAATCCCTTCACCCTACATGTCTTAACACAGTTTGAAAATGTTATTGCCGAAAGAGTTGTTATAAACGTTACAGAAAAATTTATCAATAACATATCAACAGAGCAATCTAATCTTTTAAATATATTTCAAACGACAATTCAAAATAAAAATTATAGAATACATTTAAGCCAAGATTCACAAAAAAAGATGGATTCATACGTAGATACAGTAATAAAAACTCAAGGATCATTAAATTTTGGAGATGATGTATTATATAAATTAAAAATGACTCAAATACTACTACTGCTTAATAACCACCAAATCGAATTAGAAAGTACTGATTTAATAACTCAAAATAAAATAGTGGCTGATTGCGTTTCTTACATTACAAGCAACCTATCAAATCCGATAACTATAGAGTTGATTGCAGAAAGCATAAATGTCTCTCCTTCCACTATTTCTCATACGTTTAAAAAGCATACAGGCATTTCAATTTATCGCTTTATAACTAAAAAAAGAATGATTTTAGCTAAAAAGCTAATAATGGAAAATGTAAGCCTTCAGGATATTTATCAAATTTGTGGTTTCAATGATTATACATCATTCTTTAGATGTTTCAAAAAGGAATTCAATCAAACACCAAAGGAGTTTAAACTTAATTCATTATAAATTAATGCAAAATAAAACACCTTAAGATCATCTCATTAGAGATACCTAAGGTGTTTTTTTATTTATTGTATTTTACCTTGTCTTTTTATAGATTTCGTCATTTTTATAATCTCAAAAACAACTCCTAATAGAGTAAACACTATGGTCATTACTAAATTAGATACAAATTCCGATTTAAATTCTGGAACAGTCATCATATCCTTAAATGCCTGAATTCCAGTTGATGAGAAATAATATTCATAAGCTAGCATTTGAGCTGCAAATATATATAGTCCTACAGCTGTTAATATCATTGATACTATTGAAACTACAGAAACAATTACTATCATTACCGCATTAGGCTTACCCTTAAACTTTTTACATAAGAATTCTCCTAACAAAATGGAAATGAATGATGAAAGCGCCGAAATAAATCCCATAAAGAATAATACAATATATGAAATTACACCTACAATTGAACCAATAATAGCTCCAATTGCACCATGTATATAATTATTAGGCTGTTCATTAAAATCCTTGTTACTTTCTTCTATAATATTATTTATTCCCTTTACACATTCTGAATCCATTGAAATTAATGCCCAATCAAGTCTGTATTTTTTAGTTTCATTAGATAATTCATTTCCACAAATAGGACAATGACCTACACCTTTAGCATCGTTGTTTCTAAATATTTTAAATATACTATCTAGCATATCAGGCATTCTATTTAATAATTTGCCAACTGTTAATGGGTCATTAAATCCTAATGAGATACCATATAAATCTGCGGCAACAAAGAAATATTTAAATTTTAAGGCCTGTATTTCATTAACAATTTTTAGCTTAGTAACCTCAGTAGCATATAAATTAACATGCATTTTCACAGGCGAAACATTGTCTAGCATTGCCACATTGGCACTCACCTCATAGCCATCAATCTCACCATGAGCATTATTTCCTTCAATTGAAAAGCCTAATTGTTCAAAATATTCCTTTAATTTCTTATTCATATCTATAACCTTCATTTTTCCAAAAGGACTACTATTAAGTAGTCCCCTTGTATTATTTTATTATAAATTCTTCGTTAAATTCCAAGCGTCTGTAATAGCTTCCTTTATACTAGCTACTTTATTACAGTCTCCTATAGCATGATATTTTAAGCCTAACTCAGCTAATTTGTTAATTAGTGTAGTATCAACGTGATATCCTGTAGCAAAAACTAATGTATCTGCGTCTGTTATTTTATATTCACAGCCATTCTTTTCGTAAGTAATAATATCGTTAGTTACATTAGTAACCTTAGCATTACTTTCAATTTTAATACCCTTAGATATCATTCTTTGAACTAATAAACTTCTTCCTGCACCAGTTTCAGTTAACATAATTTCAGGTGCCATTTCTAATACCGTAATATCTCTATTTCTTGGGAATCTATCATTTAGTAATGGTGCTAAATAATCTGCAAGCTCACATCCAACACTTCCACCACCAATAATTACTATCTTTCTTCCAGGGAATTTCTTTCCTTCAAGAATTTCATCAGCAGTCATTGTTTGTTTAAATTGTGTAAAGTTTTGAATTATATTGGGTTTAGCTCCATATGATGCTATTACCTCATAATCAGAATACTTCTCTTTAATAAGATTTTCATCTACTCTTGTTTTAAGATTAATCTCTACACCTAATTTTTCAATACGATTAACCATATACTTAACAATCTTAGTTAATTCCTGCTTACCTATAGGCACACAAGCAATTCTTATTTGTCCACCTAATTCCTCTTTATCATCACATAATACTACATGATGTCCTCGCTTCTTTAAAACATAGGCAGCCTCTAAGCCAGCAGGTCCTCCGCCAATTATTAAATACTTTTTCTTTTCAGCTGCAGGCTCTAATGTTTCTTCATTTAATAATTCAAATGATGGATTTACTGTACATTGAATTCTTTTTCCAAACATTATAGCATTTAAACACTTTAAGCATCCTACACATGGCTTAATATCAATTTCTTGACCATTATACGATTTATTAGCAAATTCACTATCACATAAATTAGCTCTACCAATCATACAAGCATCAGCGTATTCATTAGCAATCATTTCATCAGCAATCCAAGCCTCAGTAATTCTACCTACTGTAGCAACAGGAATATTAACATGCTTTTTTATTATTTTAGACAACTCTGAATGACTTCCCATTTTAGTACCAGGAGCTGGAATTGAGCTACCCTTTTTAATTGTTAATCCACCAGAAACATGAAGCATATCAGCTCCTGCCTCCTCTAGCTTTTTAGCAATATATGTAGCGTCATTTATATTGATACCACCATCAGTGTATTCATCACCTGAGATTCTAACATCAATAATGAAATCGTCCCCACATCTTTGTCTAACCTCATTAATAACTCTTAGTGTTAATAATAACCTACCATTAATATCTCCACCATATTCATCACAACGTTTATTATAAAGTGGTGATAAGAATCCACCTAATAAACCATGTGCATGTGCGGCGTGAATTTCAACACCATCACCACCAGCAAGCTTAACACGATAAGCAGCATCACCAAATTGCTTAATCAATACTTCAAGTTCTTCTTTTGTAACAGCTCTTGGTGCACTTTTTGCATAATATGGACCTACATTACTTGGCGCAATTAGCTGTGGAGTACCTGGAATAGGAAATGCCATATAAGCAGGATGAAATAGCTGAGGTAATAAAACTGTACCGTATTTATGAACCTCATCAAAAACTTTTTTCCAGCCTTCAATATAGCTATCATCATGTATAGACATATCACCTGGTAAATATACATATACAGGCTCTACTGTAACAACCTCTGATACTATTAATCCTACTCCACCCTTAGCTCTTGCACCATAGTGCTTTACTAATTCATCTGTAACATAGCCTTTATCAGCTAAATTAGTAGATATTGGTGGCATAAAAACTCTATTTTTAATTTCTTTTTTACCTATTTTAATAGGCTTAAATAAATTCTTATACTTATTCATAAAATTCTCTTAAATTTGATTTGCAGCATGGTATCCGCCACGAATAGCCTCTGCAATGCTTGCTGTCTTATCGCCTGAGCAGTCACCAGCATAATAAACTGGAACATTTACACCCTCAACATCTAAAGTATTCTTTCGAGAACCAACAGCCATTGCAACCATGTCGCATTCAATATTAACATCTGTATTTTCCTTAACATTTGTAGCTAAAATTAATTTACCTTCATTTTCAATGCTGTTAACCTTTGTATTAATATATTGCTTAACACCATGCTTAGCAAAATCAGCCATCATTGTAGGTAAAATAGTTGTAGATTCGCCAATTGCAATCTTATCAGCCATTTCAATAATAGAAACCTCACAGCCCTTATTTGCACAATATTCAGCAGTTTCAGCACCAACTAACCCACCACCAATTACAGCAACCTTACCAGAAACTGATGATTTACCAGCTAATACATCCCAGCTTGATACAACATTTTCACACTTAGCACCTGGAATATTAGGCATAACATCGTGAGCACCTACTGCAACGATTACAGCATCAGCAGCATTCATAATTTCCTTTGTACATAAAGTATTCAAATGAATAGTAACATCTAATGTTGGTAATATATTCTTATAATATTCAACAGAACGTAGGATTTCATCCTTTCTAGGAGGTACTGCAGCAATATTAATTTGACCACCAATTACAGCTTCTTTTTCATATACATCAACATGATGTCCTCTTAATGCAGCAACTCTTGCAGCCTCTAATCCAGCTAAACCAGCACCAACGATAACTACATTCTTCTTAGCATCTGCAGGCTTGATGAAAATTGTAGCCTCATCACCGTTTTCAGCATTTAAAACACAAGAAATATATTTTCTTGATTGAATAGCATCAACGCAGCCCTTATTACAATTTAAGCATTCACGAATTGGCTCATCCTTAGCAACTTTTAAAGCGATATCAGGATCACATAATAATGAACGACCATAGCAAATGATATCAGCATCACCATCAGCTAAAATCTTTTCACCATTAGCTACTGATACAACCTTACCAACAACAGCTACAGGTACCGAAACTGCCGCTTTTACTTTTTTAGTAATAGGAAGCATCCAATTATATTCTCTTGTTCCCATTGGTGGAATAGTATCAGCCATATTACCAGTATGGTTTGCTTGAGCAACCTGGAACATATCAACGCCAGCCTCCTCTAGCATCTTAGCGAATAATACGCCTTCTTCCTCATGTAAGCCACCCTTACCTCTATCACTACCATCTGGATTTTTAGTGATAAATGGTAATTTATATTCAATCATTAATGAAGGTGCAGCTTCCTTAATTGCCTTAACTACCTCTAAAGCATAACGGCATCTATTTTCTAAGCATCCACCATATTCATCTGTTCTATGATTTAATAAAACAGAGCATAATGAGCCTAATAATCTATCTCCATGTACCTCGATAGCATCAATTCCAGCCTCCATTGCACGTCTTGCAGCTTGTGCAATAGCTACCTTTATTTGATTTAATTGCTCAACACTACATTCGCTTACGAAATGCTTCATATCATGGTGTAGCTTAGCATAAGCCTCATCAGCAATCTTCTTACTTTCGGCCATTAAAGCACCGAACTTAGCCATATCGCCTTGAGCCTTGGCCTCCTGAGCTTCCATCATAAGCTTTCTAGAACCCATAATTAATCTTCCTACCGCAGGAACATCATATTCAGGATAGAATAATTGTAACGCAACCTTACAATCATATTCATGCATAGCGTCAGCTAGCTTTTTATATGTAGGAATTTGTCTATCATCAAATAGCTTTGGTGTAGGAGACGCAGTCATTACTGGTGTAACATCACCAACAACAACATAGCTACTTCCACCTTTTGCAATTCTCTTATAGAAACTTAAGCTACGCTCACCAATTGAGCCATCTCTTTCCTCATATCCTGTAGTTTGTGGTGGAAACATAATTCTATTTTTTAAAACTAAATTTCCAACCTTAATTGGTTTTAACAATAAAGAATCTAATCCCATTTTTCATTTCTCCTTTTCAATTTTTAGTATTGCTTTATTTCAATTAAATTATAACATTATTTGCATATAATAAAAGATATAATTATATAATTTAAACAAAAAAGTGAGCAATTATATTATTTGCTCACTCATTTAATTAATTATTCATATATAACTGCAAATAATCCTAATCTATTAGCTGATGCAGTTACAGTATATACTTGACCTGCTACAACATCCATTTCTAATATATAAGCTGTCCCCTTAGTAGATGTAATATCAACACTCTTATCTCCATATGTTACAGTTCCTGGCTTAGATGAGAAGCTTCCATCTGTAACTGTTACATATAAATAGATAGTACCTGATTTGTTCGCAGTAATTTCAAAGCTTCTACCACTACCACCTGGTAATAAGCATGCAGTAAATGCTGTTCCATCACTAGCTGTTGCATTAGTAGCTGTTGGAGTTGCTCCACCACCTAATAATTTAATACTAAATGAGTTTCCTGAATAAATTACAGTATTCTTTTCAATCTTAGAGCCTTCAGATTCATACATAAATACTTCCTTAGTTACTAGGTTTTCCTTAATGTATGTCTTATATTGAGCTAATACATTGTATTCATTTGTTAAGCTTGCTTGAACAACACTATTAGAATTATTGTAATCATCAATTAAGCTTTGGACTAATTGTAAATCACCCTCAGCTAATCCAGATACATCACCAGGTAATGTATTAAATGATGCCTTAAACTCATTTATAGCAATTGTATTTCCTATTAAAATACATTCTTCCTTCTTTGCTTGATTAATTGATATATTAGCTACTGATGCCTTTTGTGAATCGCTTAAGGCATTATAATCAGCTTCAATTGTATTACACATTACTAATACAGATTCATAATTAGCTTCTGTTACTGCTGGTAATGCATTAATATCACTAATTAATTTAGCTACTAATAATTCATTATATGTATTTCTAGCATCAGCTAAAATACTATAATTTGTAATCTTAGCCTTATATTCGGCACTTAATGAATTATATGTATTTTCTAGCTTTTCAATATCAGCCTTTGAATTTAATGTTACAGTACCTAATTTAGCTATACTAGCTATTAATAGCTCTACTATTGCAGCTTGATCCTGTGCCTCATAGCAGCCGATATCAATAGAGCCTACTACTCTTGAATTTAATCCTAAATCATAACTACCTGAATCAGCTGTATCATCACCAGCGTTAATTGTAACACCGCTTAATACTCTATAATTTGAATCAAATTCAATTTCACCAGTAATATTATTGCCACCAGTTAATGTATTAAATGCGTCTAATCCATCCTGATTAGTGTTATATAATCCAAATTCATACTTATCTACAGAAAGATTCTTTACAAAAATATAGTTGTTTTTAAATGTAAGATTCTTTACATAAGATGTATTCATATCAGAAATAATTAATGGCTTATTAGCTGTAGAATAAATAATATTATTTCTAAAATCAATTCCATCTACCTTTGAAATAGTAATATTACCTGATTCACCATCTGATGAGTCAATAATTGTGTTATTATAAATCTTTGTAGAATATACATATCCTGTGGCATTAGTTTCATAACCACCTACGCGAATACCACATGTTAAATTTGAAGAAACTAAATTGTTTCTTACAACAATATTCTTAACTGGATAGCTTTCTTGTTTTTCCTCAGAACCAATTTCGATACCATATTGTGAATTACAAATGATATTATTTGTAAGTAATACATCACGTGCACCATCTACATATAAGCCTGCCGCATCTGCGTATGAGCATACTGAACGCTCAACCTTATTTAATGCTGCAACACAATATCTAGGTTGGTCTAATGCAGGAGTCTTACAATATCCAGCATTACCATAGAAATCTATACCAATATTTGTATTATCATGAACATAATTTTCAATTACATATACAGCCTCTGTATTACCTGCAATTGATACTGATTCTGCCCAACCAGTTACATTGTTATAAACCTCATTGCCATAAATTAGTACATCTCTAATTACATTCTTTTCACCACATAATAAAATAGCGTTAGCACTTGAATTAGAATCACTTTCCTTATTCGATGTTGTCTTAATATCATGAATCTTATTATTTCTAATTATAATATTAGTTTGTCCTGTCCAACCGCAAATTGCGTATGAATTATATGTACTAATATTAGCTATTTCTAATCCTTCAATCTTTATATAGGATACATTATCATCAAGTGATAGGGCAATAAATTCACCCTTGCTTCCAAGAGATGATAATTTAGCTGGATCAGCTGTAACAACTGGTTGTTCACCAGGATAATTTCTAATAGTTATATAATTATTAGCTGAGCCTGACTTAGAAATATAAATACTATCATTTAAGCTATATGTACCAGCTCTTAAATATACTGTTTGACCAGCCTTTGCCATATCAACGCCATCCTGGAATGAGCATGGATCATCAAGTGTTCCTTCACCTGTACCAGCTGGAGAAACAAATATCGCATTTAATTTTACAGGCTCATTAAAATCATATGGTTCATCATTGAATATATAATCAGCAAATGCTTGATTTGTAATATATTGTGGTTCAATAAATGTTTGTAGCTTCCTTGAATATGTCCAATCCGCAGGAGCAATAGGCTCTTCTGGCGTAGTTGGCACTACTGTTGTTGTAGGAACAGCTGTAGGTACAGTAGTTGGCACTTCAGTTGGTGCCGTAGTAGGTTCTACTGTTGTTGTAGGCACTACTGTCGTTGGCGCAGTAGTAGGTTCAGCTGTTGTTGTAGGCACTACTGTTGTTGGTGTTAGTGTTGGCTTGGGATTACGTGTAGTACATGAGGCTAATATTAAAATAGCTCCAAATAATACACTAGGAAATATCTTCTTCATATATATCCTCCATTAAAATACTTTATTAATAAATTATAGCACTTTTTAAATTTACTGTCTATTGGCTTGAAAAGAAAAAAAGATTGTCAATTAAACAACCTATTTCTTAATAATCGTTATCGGTATAAAAACAATTTTCCTAATTACTTTTTTTCTCTTCTTCAGCAATTTCTTTAATAACCTTTATAAGAGCATTTTCAAATTCATCAATATAATCTCCATATAGCTTATATTGCTTTTTCACAAATTTTTTAAATTTCCTTTTATTTAATTTTTGAGTATTATTTCTACTCATTGACTTTTCCCTCCTACATAACTCTTTCATAGCAACATTATACTTTATAGAATGAGTAAAATATAAGGCTTAAAGTTTACATAAAGAAAAAACATCAAGAAAAATCTTGACGTTTTCCTACCTTATTTAAAAAGGTCACTCACTTTAACATTAAAGAATCTAGCAATTGAATATAGGTTTTCTGGTTTAGGTAAAGAAATACCACTAGTATAATTATATAGTGATGTTCTAGTAATACCTATTGCCTCACATAATTCTTTTTGTTGAATTCCTCTCTCTTCTAATAACATCATGATGTTATCAGCTAGATTATTTAACATTTTGTCCAAAGTGATTTGTTGATTTGTCATAATATAATTCCATCCTTTCCTGTCATTTATGACATATTCGCATAAATCAACTGATGATTTTTATACTATTCCAAATCAATTAAATTCTAACACACATTAAAAAAAATGTCAAAAAAAAGGTTGCATTTTGCAACCCTCCCAGCTTTAATTCATAAAGCTGTCTAATTGTACATCCTCTGGATAAGCATAAGCTAATAACAAAATAAATTTGATTCTAGGTGTTCTTTTACGAGTATAGTCACGAAGTTCTTCTAAAGTTGGAAGTGTCCCATCTTTATCAAACACATAACCAAACATATGAGCCTTCTTAGTTAAATCATCTTCAAAAGTTTTGTAACCACCTAGCTTTTTAACCAATCTCTTAATTGCTTCTTGCAATGCCTTCTTGTTAAAATTTGATGTACTTCTTTTTGTGTTAGTCATATTTATATTTCCTCCTTTTTTGTCAATTATGACATATTCGCATAACTTACATGGATTCTATATAATCTAACTAACCATCTTTATTATAAGACATTTTTTTATCTAATTCAACAATAGCGAAAAGGTTAACTGTATTTTATAGCAGTTAACCTTTTAACTCTTTATTCATTTTGACATCTTCTATTTACTTCAGCTATTTTACCAGAAGTGAAATGACTTAAATTCTCTAAGTAGCCAGAAACTCTTCTAATTCTCTTAATTTCCTTACTACTACATTTTGGACAAGAATCAAATGTACCCACTTCTCCACATGATTCACAAATGTCCATCGGATAATTAAAGGCCATGTAGGATAATCCTGCATTAATTGAATATTCTATAATTTCATATAATCCAGATATATTTTTTAGTGGAGCTTCCTTAAGCTCGATATAAGTTATACACCCACCATTACATAACATATGATATGGGGCCTCTAAATCAATTTTATTAAAGATTGATAATTGTGAATCAACCTCTACATGAAATGAATTTGTATAGAAATTCTTAGCTTGAACAGGATGATTAAATATTTGCTTATCTATTTCACAAAATCTTCCAGAAATCAGCTCGCCTGCAGAGGCTAATAGAGAATAATTCAAATTATATTTACTAGTTAAATAATCAGTATATTTTCTCATATATTCTACAATACCATAACCTAATTGAGCGGCTTCTTGTGATTTGTATATCTTTTTACCGCTTAGAATTTCTACCGTTTCACTTAATCCAATAAATCCAATCGATAATGTTCCTTTGTTTATCAGCTCTTCAATATCGATCACATCATTCCACAATTTATTATCAAATATATAATTTAAATAATCCTTACTTAAATTTCTCATTTTTGATACTCTATCTAATAATATCTCATTAACATTATTCATTATGTTAGTCAATCTCATTTTAAATGAATCTAGATTATTATTTTCTAATGCTATTCTAGGTAAATTTATTGATATATTAGCAACATTACCTCTGCCTAATGTACCTAAATCACCATTAACATTTGCAACAACTCGAGTACGGCATCCCATAATTCCGAGCTGTTCAGGTGTAAAATCCTTATTAGGCTTGGAGTCTAATAGTAAAAACGTTGGAATCATTCTTTTTGCAGAGCATTTTAATGCTTGAATAAGAAGATCATTGTTAGGAGCGTTTTTACCCAAATTAACACCTCTTTTAACCTTAAACACAACATTAGGTCTCGTATATTCTGAATTATTACTATAAATAATATCTAAAAGTGATAAGCATACAAATCTTCCCCACTTAGTTTCATCGATACCAATATTTAAGGTCACATAATATGGTTCTCTACAATATCTTGTTTTAGTAATATTTAGCCAATCTACAAACTCGTATAGTACATTCTTAACTAATCTTTTGTTTTCTTTTGAAAATCTTACCTTTTTCAACGACAAATACTTAGAAACTAAAGACTCAAAGTCTTGAAAGCCGATGCCACCAGTTTGAGATACGGCTATATTTGTAATGATCTCCTTGAACTTCGCAAACAGCATTAAAATTGCTCGACTATCCTCTTCTACCTGTATAGAATTAACTACTAAATTCATAATAGTAGGCATACTACAATTATATACTGTTCCATAACCTTCTAAATCATGAATATGAATATAACCATTTGTATGTAATCTACTATATTTTTCAGGTAGACTATTTAGTATTTCCTGTTTAATTTCACTTACTCCTAAATGATAAATATCTGAGCTAAAATTTTTTCTTACTGCTGCGCATTCTACTTTTCTTTCCATATTTTACCTCCATTAACCTTAACAAATTTTTGATTAGTTGATCCATAATACTCCATAGTCGTCTTCGAATATTCCTTAAATGGTCCATATTTTAAATAATCTAATAGCTTAATTATTCTCTTAGGAACCATCGAAATATCAAATCCGGTATATAAAGTAATTTCATAATTATTATTCTTCAAGCATTTTAATAATTCAAATAATTCTTCAGCTTGCAGAAGTGGTTCTCCACCGGATATAGTAATTCTTTTCGTTGGTGAATTTGTTTTTAAAAATTCAATTATCTCATTAACAGTCATTTCCTTACCTTGATTTATATCCCAAGTATTAGAATTATGACATCCCTTACATCTTATATGACATCCCTGAAAAAATATTACACTCCTTATTCCTGGACCATCAGCTAACGAGCCTCTACAATCAATGGAATTAATTTTTATTATTGTATTTTTTACTTTTCTTTGTTTACTCATTTGAATTATCCACCTTTCGATTACATTATAAAACATAGCATTCAATAAAACCGGGGCTATAAATTAACATTAAAAAAAGTTGCAAAAACTGCAACTTTTTTATTTTACTAAAATTTAATAATTTTATCCGCTTTATTTTTTTCATTTGCACAGGATGAATAAGTGTCTTAGACCCTTCCATTTTGAAGGGCTATTGCACCTAAAGAAGCAAATGGATGCATACTTCGAAAGGTCTTAGAACCCTCCATTTTTGAAGGGCTATTGCACAATTTACCAGAATTAATAAAAGATAATTACAGTCTTAGAACCCTCCATTTTTGAAGGGCTATTGCACCAATGGATGAGAACGGCAATCGCGATTATATAGTCTTAGAACCCTCCATTTTTGAAGGGCTATTGCACTAACTAATACTTTATACGATTACATTTGTAAGTCTTAGAACCCTCCATTTTTGAAGGGCTATTGCACTATGTTGTCAATGTTGAGGGTACTTTGTACTCGTCTTAGAACCCTCCATTTTTGAAGGGCTATTGCACCCCGGAATATTCCGGAAATCAATATTCTACGTAATTAGAATCAGAGTTATCTTGAATTGTTTGTCCGATTATGTTTACTATAGAATAAAATTGTTTTTTTGTTAATTTAATTAATTTTATATCGCCAATTAATGGTGAAATTAAATGTATTTGATTTTTTTCTTGTTCGTAGTGTTTTAATTCTCTTATATATTTATAATATATGGATTTGTGAAACATAATATAGCCGTTTTTAATTAAATTTTTCCTAAATCTATAATAATATTTTCGTTCTAGTTTAGTTTTTACTGGTAAATCAAATAAAACTATTAAATATACATCATTAATCATAAAAATC
>JAZQVB010000164.1:0-2400 GCA_045631605.1 Anaeroplasma sp. | reverse complement strand
CTTGGCTCACAGAACGACATGGCTACGATCCGACTTATTGTAGTAATTGCTGCAATTATATTATTCGCAATGAGCTATATCAAGGCAGCACCTGATACTGCCATTATTGTTTCAGGTATTGGAAAAAGAAAAATTTTAATTGGTAAGGCTGGATTCAGAATTCCATTCTTACAAAGAACAGATAAGCTATCATTAAGAGTATTCCAAGTAGATATTAAAACTGATGAAGCTATTCCTACTTCAAATTTCATCAATATTCGTGTTGATGGTGTAGCAAACCTTAAAATCTCATCAGATCCAGAATTACTTAATAGAGCAGCTGAATCTATCTTAAATATGTCTCATGAGAATTTAATTCGTCAGGTTCAACAAGTTTTACAAGGTAATATGCGTGAAATCGTTGGTACTGTTGACATTAAAAAGCTTGTTCAAGACCGTCAAGGTGTTGCAAACTCAGTTAAGGAAAATGTAGTTCCTGATATGGCAAAGCTTGGTATTGAGGTAGTTAACTTTAACATCCAATCATTCTCAGATGACAATCACGTTATTGAAAATCTAGGTATTGATAATATTTCTCAAATTTCTAAGGATGCTGCAATTGCAAAGGCAAATGCTGATAGAGATGTTACAATTGCTAAATCTGAGGCTGAGGAAGCAGCTAACAGAAGTAGAGTTGAAGCTAATCAAAAGATTATTGAGCAAAATACTACTTTATCATTAAAGGAATCAGAATTAAAGCAACAAACAGATACAGCTAAGGCACAAGCTGATGCTGCATATAAGATTGAGGAGCAAAAGCGTCTTCAAGAAATTAATATCGCTCAAATTAATGCAGATATCGCTAAGCGTGAAAGAATGGTTGAATTAGAAAATCGTGAGGTCGAAATTCAAGAAAAGAAGCTTCAAGCTGAGGTAAATAAGGTTGCAGATGCTAAAAAATATGCTGCACAACAAGAAGCAGAGGCTGACTTATTCACACGTCAAAAGGCTGCAGAGGCTAAGAAGTATGAATTAGAGCAAGAGGCTGAAATGCAAAAGATTAAGGCTGAAGCTGAAAAGGTTGCAAAGCAACAACAGGCTGAAGCATTAAAAATTCAAGCTGAGGCTGAGGCTCAAGCTCAAATTGCTAAGGCGAACGCATTAAGAGATGCAGCTCTTGCTGAGGCTCAAGGTATTGAAGCTAAGGGTCGCGCAGAGGCAGACGCTATTTTGGCTAAGGCTGAGGCTATGAAGCAATATGGTGAAGCAGCTACATTACAATTAATCTTAGACTCAGGTGTTTTACCAGAAATTATTAATGCATACAGTAAGCCAATGGCTGAAGCTATGAGTAAGATTGATTCTATCACTATGTACGGCGAAGGCAATACTGCTAAGCTTACTGAGGAAATTTCTAAGAATGGTACACAAATCTTCTCTGGCTTAGAGGCTGCAACTGGTTTAGATGTTAAATCTTTAATCGCTGGCTTCCTAGGTGGAAAATTAATCGCTAAGTCTGATAAGAAGGACGAAGAATAATATTAATAGTTCCCTTAATTGGGAACTATTTTTTCGTTTTATATTGAAATAAAGTAAAATAACTAGTATAATACAATTATCATATTAGGGGAGCGCAAGCTGAGAGGATATTAAGTTATCGACCCTTAACCTGATCTAGGTAATGCTAGCGTAGGGAATTATATGGGATATTTATATATTTTCTCATTAATATTCTTTTTTTAGCATATGTCCTAGCGACATATTTTTTATTTTAAAAGGAGAACAAAATGAAAACAAAACAAATTTCAACACGTGTATTAGCTGAAATTGCATTGTTTGCAGCTCTAGCTTTTGCACTAGATGCCTTACAAGGTGGTATCTTTAAAGGCATTTTTGTAAATGGAGGTTCTATTGGTTTTGCCATGGTACCGATATTTATAATCTCTTATAGAAGAGGATTAATACCAGGAATCCTATGTGGATTAATATTAAGCATTATTCAAATGCTAGGTGGTGTCTATATAATTCAAGGTAAAACCCTTAATGGAGCATTTTGGCAGGCTATAGGACCATTTATTCAAGTAATGCTTGATTATGTACTTGCATATACTATTGTAGGATTTACTGGCTTATTTGCTAAAAAATTTAAGAATTCCTCATCTGAAAATTCAAAATTATTATGGATAATTCTAGGCTGTGTAATAGGCGGATTGTTAAAATACACATGTCATACACTTGCAGGTATATTCTTTTGGCCAGGAGAATTATGGGGAATTGGAGGTATAGCATATTCATTTTTATATAATGGATTATATTGCATTCCAAATATTATAATTTCTACTATACTAATGGTATTAATTGCTAAAATATACCCTCAATTCTTAAATGATAATAATCAACCGGAGGAATAATATGAAGAAA
>JAZQVB010000163.1:0-18624 GCA_045631605.1 Anaeroplasma sp. | reverse complement strand
AATATTGCTGCATCTGTTTCAATTAAATCGATGTTTCTCTTTGCTTGTGTTAATGCATTTGATATTTCATCTACATTTGTAGCTGAATTAATTGCGTTCTTGCCATTAGTAATTGCAGCATTATATGCTGTAATATTAATAGTATATAATGCTGAATCCTTATAACCAACTAATTCATTAATAGCTGCTGTCTTCGCTTCTTTTAATAAATTGGCTAATGCTTCTATATATGCATCTTCAATAGTTTTGATTGATGTTGCCGAATTAATTTTTGAAATACCATTATTTAATATTGTTGCCATATTATTAGAAATGCCTTCGTATTCTAGATATGCAGCATTTAAATTAATAATTGCGTTTTCCCTTTCGCCATCAATATCAATTATAGAATAGCTGTTTGATGTACCATTAGCTGTTGTCTTATCAGCCTTTGTTACATAGAATGATGCTGTAATAGTATAATTATTACATTCTTCAGCTAATAATCCACTAACTACATAAATCGCGTAATATGTATTTTCCTTAACTTCTTTAAAATCCTTAACACTTGTATAAACAACGCTAACTATTATTTCTTCACTTATATTTGTATCAACACCATTAGTTGCTGTAAATACCCAATATGCTGTTGTAGTACTTAATTCCTCTTCAGTTAATCCTGAAATTGTTGCGATATATCTTATCTTTTCTCCTGTTTTAAATTCATCAGTCTTAGTATTTAAACTGAATTCAACATTTACAGATAATTCTAATGTAACATCTGCAGGAGTAAATGATACTTGATAGAAATACATACCACCACCAGAACCACCAACATAATATGTTCCTGCTTCAGAAATTTCAATTTGTAATGCTCCAAAGCTACTAGCTTCAAGTGCTAAAGTTTCACTTACCGTACTACCGCTTGCATTTAAAAGTTTAAGGCCTCTTGCTGTAGTACTACTACCATTTTTAACGTAAACTGTTAATGTACCAGCTGATGGTGCATTTATAGCTATTGATGAATTTGAAGCAGTTACACCTGCATTAGTTTTTAATGCTACTGTAGTATCAAATCCAAATCCTGTATTAGCTGACTTTGTTTGAGATTGTTGCATTACAACAATCTTATCAGTTGTACCAGGCATTACTGAATAAATTGTTGATGTTAATTCTAATTTTTTTGTAATGGCGTTAGTATTTAAACCATCATATATATATTCAAAATATCCTGTATCTAATGTGTTTGAATTTTCAGCCACATATGAAGTATTCTCCCATGTTGCATATAAATCTAAATCACCTGTAATTGGTTGAGTAAAATCAAATGTATTTCCATTTGAATCAACCCAAGCAACAAACTTTTGATTAAATTTTGTCGGATTTTGAATTGGAGTAGTTACCTTGCCGCCTTCAGAAGTAGCTGAACCTAAAACTGTAGTTTTATCTGAATCATAATATTTAACATTATAATATGTTGCTGACTCATCCTTCGTTTGAGTTAACACAATTTCATAAATCCATACTTCCTTAGAACCACCTCTGGTAAGTTTTACCTCTCCTGGTGTACCACCTGTGATAGTTACTACACCTGTAGATCCTGTAGCACTATGAGTACAGCTTTCGATTGTTCCATTAGTAGTTTGTAATGTTTGACTAGCATTACCTGAACCAATTAATACTTGAGCTGTCCAATTATATGACGTTGTAAAGGAAACGTATCCTGATGAATTCAATTTAGAACCCTTTGCATATGTCTTACTTGTTCCGTCAATTAAGCTTGTACCTGTAACACTTGTACCACTTTTTGCAGTTGATGAATAAAATGTAACCCCATTAGATTCGAAATCTCCGGCACCTGTTATTGCTACAGATGATACAATTTCTGTTGCTGCATTAACATTTGTACCAATAAAAACAAATGCTATCAGCATAAAAATACCAATAATTAAATACTTAATCTTCTTCATATTTTCCATCTCTTTTCGTATAATTATTTTTTAAAAGATAATATTATATTTTATTATACCACTTAAAGCAACTTTTGTCGATATCGACAAAAAAAAACTCAACCTTTAATAGATTGAGTGTCAATAATAATTATTTTAATTCCTTTAATGCTTTTTCTACTGCCTTTTTCATTCTTTTGTTACACATAGAACATTCACCAGTAGGCTTTTTCTTTATTCTTTTATATATATATGATCCGATTACCGAAAATACAATTAATAATACTATTATAAGAATTATTATATCTATTGGTTTCATTAAACAATCATCCCTTTTTTCATATCTTTATATTTATTAATATAATGAATTAATACAAATAATAATACAATTAATCCTATAAAGATAAATACTGTCCACCAGAATGTACCTACTAAATAAATCATCATTGAAACAATATATGATGTTAAAATCCAGAATAATAATGTTCCTTTAAATTGCTCCTTAGTTAATTCACCCTTAGATGTTGCCACTGCAGCAAAACAAGGAATAGTTGTCATATTAAATGCTATAAATGCTATTAATGCCGGTACAGTTATACCTGTAGCATCAATCATCTTTATAACATAAGAAATTCCTTCCTCATCCTCTTGTAAAATAACACCAGTTATACATGCTGCAAGAGTACCAAATGTTGCCACTACATTTTCCTTAGCAATTAAACCTGTAACTGCTGCTACGACAAATACCCAACCGAAGTTTGATAGCTGTGAACCAAATCCAAGTGGAGTAAATAAAGGTTGAAAGAATTGACCTAATGAAGCAAGAATTGATTTATCCATTTCTTCTACCATTGTCCAATTCCAATTAAAATTAGTTAAGAACCAAACAATAATTGTAGATGCTAAAATGATAGTAAATGCCTTTTCAACATAATGCTTAAGCTTATCCCATAAATGAAGCATTAATGATTTAAACTGTGGCATATGGTATGTAGGTAATTCCATAATGAATGGTGGATTTTCACCCTTCATTGTAGTTTTTCTCATTACAATAATTGTGAATATTGCAGTTAAAATACCAATAATATACATTGAATATGTAATTAAATCTGCATTACCTACATTAGTAATTGTACAAATTGCACCTGCAATAGCTGTTAAAATTGGAAGTTTTGCACCACATGAGAAGAAAGGAATAACTCTTATAGTTGCAATCTTCTCCTTTTCATCAGCTAATGTTCTTGTATTGATCATTGCAGGTACAGAGCACCCAAATCCCATAATCATTGGCATAAATGCTCTACCTGATAATCCAAACTTTCTAAATATCTTATCTAAGATAAATGCTACACGAGCCATATATCCAGAATCCTCTAATATTGAGAAGAATAGGAATAATACTAATATTTGTGGAACAAATGATAATACGCTAAACACACCAGCAAGTGCTCCATCATTAACAAGGCTTAAAATCCATGGTGATGCACCTAATGACTCAAGCCATCCTGCAATCAATCTACCTAATCCTTCAGTTAATGCTGAAACTAAATTAAATAAGATTACACCAGGGGAATTAATTCCTGCATCACTCCAGAACAATCCTTCAAATAATGTCCCTTCAAATGAAGGACTTAAATTTAATAATCCACCTAGGAAGAATAAATTCTCAGAGAATGTTAAATGGAATATTAAAAATAGGATTCCTAAAAAAATAGGAATACCAAACCACTTATGTGTTAATACTCTATCTATTTTATCTGATTTAGTTTGTTCAAATTCATTTCTTTTAATATTCTTAGTTCTAGCCTTAACATATCTACTAGTAATATGCTGATATCTTGCATCAGCTACAATAGCCTCAAGATCAGTACCGAATGTATTATCATAAAATGTCTTTTTAAATTCATCTACAATTTTAATTAATTTAGGATGGTTTTGAATTTCAAGCTCATCATTTTCTACAAGCTTAATCGCATGATATAATGGGCTTTCGACCTCTAATCCCTTAAATGCTGTTTCTACATCCTTAACAATATGAGCTAATGAGCTATTTTCAAGAACTGATGTACCCTTACGCTTATTTAAAGATGCTTCATAAGCTGCCTTCATAAGCTCATCAATATTCTCATTTTTTTGAGCTGATATTGCAACAACAGGAATACCGATTTCCTTAGATAATTTATCACAATCAATTTTATCGCCATTTTTTTCTAAAACGTCCATCATATTTAACGCTAAAACCATTGGAACATCAATTTCAAGAATTTGTGTTGTTAAATATAAATTACGCTCTAAATTAGTAGCATCAATAATATTGATTACACAATCAGGCTTTTCATCAATAATATAATTTCTAGAAATTACCTCCTCTGGTGTATATGGAGATAATGAATAAATACCAGGCAAATCCATTATTGTAATTGCCTCAGTAAACTTCTTATAAATACCTTCCTTTTTATCAACTGTAACACCAGGCCAATTACCAACATGTGCTGTTGAACCGGTTAGTGTATTAAATAATGTAGTCTTACCTGAATTAGGATTTCCAACTAACGCAAATATCTTCATTACTTCTTACCTCCTAATTCACAAAGTACTAATTCAGCTTCACTCTTTCTTAATGTAAGCTCATAGCCTCTTATATTTATTTCAATAGGATCTCCAAGTGGCGCCTTCTTTCTTAAATAAACCTGTGCACCAGGAGTAATGCCCATATCAAATAATCTTCTTCTTAATCTACCTTCGCCACTGACAAATTTTACTATTCCAGATTCACCAATAGTGAAATCACTTAATCTCTTTTCCATAATACCCTCCTCGAGTTAGTCATAACTAACTGAACACATTTTACCATTATAAAAAAACATTGTCAAGTATTTTATTTTTCTATTTGACATTACTTGTATTCTTTGATATAATGTGTAAGCGTGGGTAAAAGGCAGCAGCTCAAATACCCTAGTAAATATCTTAAAGCTTAATGTTTAGCTAGTAACCTTCGCTGCTTGATGGTGAACGTTTAATTTAAGATATCCTAGAGTTATGAGACGGACAAATTTTTTACTCCCAAAAAATATTATATTTATAGGAGGACATTAAAATGTCAAGATTCACAGGTTCAAGCTGGAAGGTTTCTCGTCGTTTAGGTTATTCAATCAGCGAAACAGGTAAAGAATTAATCAAGAGAAAGTATGCTCCAGGTCAACATGGTGCAAAGCGTACTAAGTTAAAAGAATACGCTATGCAATTACAAGAAAAGCAAAAGGTTAGATTCACTTATGGTGTATCTGAAAAACAATTCGTTAAGACATTTAACGAAGCAGCAAAATTAGAAGGTATGACAGGTGTTAACTTCTTAAAGTTATTAGAATGCCGTTTAGACAACCTAGTATATCGTTTAGGTTTTGCTACAACTAGAGCTCAAGCTCGTCAATTAGTTAACCATGGCCACATCTTAGTAGATGGCAAGAAGGTAGATATTCCTTCTTATCGTTGTAAGCCAGGTCAAACTATTTCTTTAAAGGAAACTTCAAAGGGATTAGTTATCGTTAAGGCTGCATTAGAAGCTAAGTTAGCTAGAGTTGAGTATGTTTCATATGATGAAACTACAATGGTTGGTACTTTTGTTAGATTACCTGAAAGAAACGAATTCTTACCAGAAATCAAGGAATTCTTAATTGTCGAATTCTACAATAGAGGATAATCAAAGGAATCTTAAGGCTCATTATGAGCCTTTTTTCTTTTTCTTCTACTTTTTTATACAGCCATAGTAAATACTATAAGCTATAAGAGTTTGATAATCCTCATTAATTAAAAGAGCTCTTTCCTCATCATTAGATAGAAATCCACACTCAACAATAACACAAGGAATACTAATCCTATTTAATATATATATAGTTTCAATATTCTTCTCCTCTCTATTTGTATTATCTAAAATATTACGCATACTGTTTTGAATATTTTTAGCTAGGATTTTATTATTAGCATTATTATTAGAATAAAAAACTTGAGCTCCCTTATATTTACCAATAGAAAACATATTTAAATGAATTGATATGCACATAGCTCCTTGACTTGAATTTATTATATCTATTCTTTTATTTAGATCCTCTTTTTTATTAAAATCACCTTCACATAATGAATCCTTAGTTTTTCTAGTCATAATTACATCATATCCATTGGAAATAAATATATATTCTAAGATATTAGCTATACTTAAATTTATATCAGCCTCAAAAATATTTTCATATATACAGCCAGAATCCATCCCACCGTGTCCTGCATCTATAACGATAATATTATTTTTACTTATAGAGTAATCAGTTTTAGTAAAAGATAACATAATTAATATAATAGAAAATAAAAAACATACCCTTCTCATAGCTTCACCTACTATATATGGTATGTTTTTATTTTTGTTTTTATTTATAAATAGCTTTATTAATTAAATAAGCATCACATAATGCGATAGCAACAGCTGCCTCGCACACTACTGCTCCTCGTAATATAATTGCTGCATCATGTCTTCCTTCAATTGTTAAACTTGAAACCTTATCATCTTTGAAATTATATGTTTCCAAAGCTATTCCAATTGACGGAGTAGGCTTCATAAATATCTTAATCTCAATTGGATTACCATTTGAAATTCCACCATTTATGCCACCATTGTTATTAGTTTTAGTTTTACCATCCTTATTGATGATACAATCATTAAATTCACTGCCCTTAAGATTAACGCCATCAAATCCTATACCAAATTCAACACCCTTAACTCCGCCAATAGAGAATAATAAATGTGAAATAGTTGATTCAAGTGAATCAAAATACGGTTCACCTAAGCCTACATCAACACCACTTGCAGTAATAGATAAAATACCACCTACACTATCCTTATTTTCTAATGCATTAGTCAATATATCAGTAAATTTAGATTGATCAACTTCACCATTTAAATTAATAATTTTAGTCTCAAAGCTTACATTTTTCAAAATTTTTTTTGCTATTACACCAGCTGAAACTAAGCCTAATGTAATTCTTCCAGAAAAATATCCGCCACCTCTATAATCATTAAATCCATTATATTTCTCCCTAGCAACAAAATCAGAATGAGATGGTCTTGGTTGGAAAATTAAATTTGAATAATCCTTGCTTTTAGTATTAGTATTTATAAATCTAAGTAATATTGGTGCCCCAGTTGTATAACCATTAAATACACCACTTTCAATACTTATCTCATCAGCCTCAATTCGTGGTGTAGTTCCTAATCCTCCAGATTTTCTTCTTAATAAATCATCTTTAAAATCTGAAGCATCAAGCTTTATTCCAGGAATTACTCCATCAACTAATACTCCTACACTTTCACCATGGCTTTCCCCAAATATATTTATTTGAAATATTCTTCCGAAATGGTTCATATTTTCGCCTCAATTCTAGATAATAAATCTTCAATTTTATTATCATATTTCTTATCCTGCCAAATTTCTTCAGCCTTAATTGCTTGTCCTACAAGCATATATAATCCATCCATATTAGAGTTTGCAACACTCAAAAGCTTAGTAACCCTAGGATTAAAAATAATATCAATTACAGCACCAGCCTTAGCTACTATATCACTTGATATAGGAGATTCATCCACATTAGGATACATACCAACTGGTGTAGTATTAACTATAATATCAATGTTTTTATTTTTCAATTCTTCATATGTAATTACATTATCCTTTTTAGTTCTAGAAACATAATATACATTTCCGCCTAAATCGCATAACACCTTATATATAGCTAATGATGCTCCACCAGTACCTAATATATAGCAATCCTTATTTTTAACATCTACATTAAAATAAAGCAGCTGATTATAAAATCCATAATAATCTGTATTATATCCTACAACCTTACCATTTTCATACGCAATTGTATTAACACTTCCAATTTCTAAAGCTTCCTTTGAAATAATATCTAAATATTTCATAACCTCTTTTTTAAATGGAATAGTTACATTAAATCCAGAATATTCTGAATTTCTTAGCATATTTATAATATTAGGTAAATCATCGTCAGTTGTTTCTATAAGCTCATAGCTTGCATCAACGCTCATATCCCTAAATATTTCATTATGAATTAAAGGTGAATAGCTATGTGATAGCTTACCGCCTATCAATGCATACTTCTTCATTTTATTCACCATGCTTTTTTATTAAATCTAATTGGAAATCCTTAGATGATGTTAATACACCATTAAAAAATATTTTATAATATTCTTCCAATTCCTTATCGTTTAATAATTTCAAATTCTTTTCCCAAATTACATTTTCTCTTGAAGAATCTAAAACAGGTAATCCTTCCTCTACTTTATATTCGGCAACCATTTTTACCGCAGCCATTCTTTTAATGAATAAATCAATCATTTCCTTATCTATTTCATTAATAATTTCTCTTGCAGTATCTAGCTTATTCTTCATATAAAACATTACCTCCTAATGATTCAAATACATCCCAAAAGTGTGGGAATGACTTAGAAACACATCCAGCATTTAATATCTTAATATCATCTGTTGATTTAAGTGATGCCATAGCTATAGCCATGGCAACTCTATGATCATTATGAGAATCAACAACACCACCATGAAACTTATCAACACCAGTAATAATCATTCCTGATTGATTCTCCTCAATATTAGCTCCAAGCTTTACAAGTTCTTCTCTCATACATGTTATTCTATCGCATTCTTTAATTCTTAATCTTTCAGCATTAACAAATTCAGATGTACCAGGAATCAAGCTACATAAAACAGTAAGAGCTGGTCCTAAATCTGGAGATTGAGAAAAATCAATTACTGCAGAATGTAAATTTTCTCCACTAGCCTTAAGAAACTCATCATTAAATATAACATTGGCCCCTAAGTCCTTAACGTCATCAATTATCTTCTTATCGCCTTGATAAGAATCCTTATTCATCGCAAGAAGATTAATATCAGCACCCAGACAATCAGCAACTAAGAAAAATGCTGATTGAGAATAATCTCCTTCAATTGTGTAATCAAATGGCTCATATTTTTGATTACCCTTTACAATAAATTTCTTATAATTTTCATTTATTATATTAATTCCAAACTTATTTAACATATCTAACGTTAAATCTATATATCCTTTAGATTCTAAATTAGTTGTAATATTAATAACACTATCACCATTCAGCATAGGTAATGCATAAAGTAAGCCTGTAATAAATTGACTAGAAATATCACCACGAATATAAAATTCACCCGATTTTAATCCACCATTTACCTCAAGAGGCAAATAATTCTCACCCTTTTTATATTCGATATTTTGACTATCAAATATTTCAAAGAATGTATCTAAAGGTCTCTTTACCAAATGGTTTCTACCAGTAAATGTAATAGGCTCATCAGATATAAGAGCAATAGGAATCATAAATCTAATTGTAGACCCTGATTCATTAGCATCAATAATATTACTATAACGCTTAACAGAACTCCCATATATTTCTAAATAATCATCAAATTTATTTATAACAGCTCCACAAGCTCTCATCGCATCTATTGTAGCTAGTATATCATTAGAAAACAAAACATTTGAAATGATACTTTTACCTTCAGCTAATGAAGCAGCGATAATGGCTCTATGAGATAAACTTTTTGATGGAGGAATTACTATATTACCAGCTAACTTAGAGGGTTTAATGATAACATTCATTAAAATCCCTCCTTAATCTCTTTTTCAGTTAGCTTATGAATAATACATTCACCAAGATTTGTTATAAATATAAAATTAATTACTCCAGCAATATTTTTCTTATCATATAAGATTTCATTTAAATATCCCTTATAATCATATTCAACAGTTGGTAAATTATATTTATTTAAAATATCATAAATAACATTATAGCATTCCTTATTTGTTATATTTAAATCAATTCCCATTTTAATAGCCATCAGCATACCTATCGCAACAGCCTCACCGTGCTTATAACCATACTTAAGTTCAATTGCGTGACCAAATGTATGACCAAAGTTAAGCGTCATTCTTTCCTTTAAATCGAACTCATCAATTTCAACAACACTCTTTTTAACAATTAGGCTTTCATAAATTATATTTTCATCAATTTTAGGATTAGAATATAATAGTTCTAATAGCTTCTTATTACCAATAGCGCCATGCTTAATAAGTTCACCCATACCATTATTGAATTCTCTTTCATCTAAGGTATTTAATGTTTCAGGATCTATTAAAACCATACTTGGCTGTTTAAACGCTCCAAGTATATTTTTTCTTCCCGCAAAATCTATTCCTGTTTTACCACCAATAGATGAATCCACTTGGCTTAAAAGCGTTGTAGGAATACCAATATAAGGAATACCTCTATAAAGTGTAGCGGCTACAAATCCACATAAATCACCTATAACTCCACCACCTAAGGCCAGTAATAAATGATTTCTTTTAATACCTATATTTATTAATTTCTCACAAACATACGCATATGTACTAATATTTTTAGAGTCCTCACCATTAGGTATAACTACATAGTCAACATCATAATCATTTGCTAATGAATTTATAACCTTATCAAGATATAAATTCTTAACTATATCATCTGTTAATATAAATATTTTTTTATTATTGTATACACCCTTAATATAATCTGATAAATGATTCAATAATCCATTTTCGATTATAATTTTATATGATGTATTTTTTAAATTAATATCAAGCTGTCTCACTTTTCCATCTCTTTTCTAATTAACGTTGATGATTTAAATAAATCACATAATGTATCCTTATTATCGTCATATAATGCTTGCTTAAGCTTCTTAAGCTCCATTTCAAAGGATTCAATATGAGTTAATAAATTAGCTCTATTTTCTAAGAATAATTCACTCCATAATGAATCATTAATCATCGCAATTCTAGTTAAATCTCTATATGAATCTCCTATAAAATTCTTAGTATCAGCATCATGATCACTATTTACAAGAGATACCGCAATCGCATGAGTAAGCTGACTTGTAAATCCAATCATTCTATCATGCTTATAAATATCCATTGTAGTAATGCGACCAAAGCCTAAATCAGCACCTAATTTTCTTAATCTTTCCTCAGCGTCCTTGTTTTCACTATAATATGATGTAATTAAGAAGTTTGCCTCCTCAAATACGCATAAATGTGAATATTCAATTCCTACCTTTTCTCTACCAGCCATAGGGTGATGAGAATAATAAGCTGCAGGCTTAGCTAATCTATATGCTTCTGGAACTAATGATGATTTAACACCACAAATATCAGTAATAACCTGATTTTCTTTAAACAATTTCTTATATTTTCTTAGGAAATTTAAAATCGCCTGTGGATAAACACACAATATAATCATATCCATTTGACTAATATAATCCTCCGGATTAATATTTCCGTATTTTACATATTCATTTTCCAAGGCAAAATCAATTGCATCCTGATTTAAATCAGTACCATATACATCATATCCCTTTTTAGATAATCTTAACGCATATGCACCACCCATTAATCCAAGACCAACAATTAGTACCTTTGTATTATTAACCATTCAAAACAACTCATTTCATTAATTATTTTTTTATATACGCTACCGCTACAGAATTACATCCTGCCTTAATTCCAACAGCTGAAGGAAGTGGTAGCTTTTTTATATTATTTAATCCACTATGTATAGATAGTAGCTTTTCTTCAATAAATTCATTATATTTAGATAAATCACTTGTAAAAAATATTGCAAGATTCACATTATCACTTTTATTAATATTATAGTAATGTTTCAGCATACACGATAAAGGAGATTTTTTTCTTGATACCTTAATCTTAGTTAAAGCACCATGTGAGGCATCATATACTTTAGCCTTCATATCATAATTGAAAACATCCTCATCATATTCAATTCTAGATACAAATGGTAATAAATCATTCCCAGGCGAATGTATAACCATACCACATCTATCTACTAGACTATCAAGCATTTTAATAGCATCCTCAGGCTTATCACCATTTTTAAGCATTCTATCTAATTCTACTACCTGATAAGCAAGTGAATACCCTATAGTATTTGAATAAAAAATATAATAAGGGATATCTATATTTCTAGTAAGTAATTCAATTACAGGCTTATAATTTATTATTTCAACCGTAGGTAGAACGAAAAATAATACCTCATATCCTTCATTTAATGCCTTATCCATAACAGATCCAAAACAATCTATTTTTTGTGGCATTATTTTAGGATTACATGTTGAGTCTAGCCTCATTCTTGCATATAAGGATTCTGGTGTAATTTCTTCAAAATCATTATATTGCTCATATTCAGTAAAATAAATTATATCTGGTACTATAGCAATAGATTGAGCATGTGGAAGATAATTAAGCCCTGATGAGCTTGTAGTTATAACCTTAATTTTCATTACCATCATCTCCTTAATATTATAATTATATTTTAAGTATAATTATTATTCAAGAAAATAATAAAAATAAAACAGATATCCATAAGATATCTGCCTTATTTACTATTTATTTGTCTTTAAAGCCTCAAATTGGCTATCATACATATCCTTATATTCTAAGCATGTTTCATATAAATAATCATGATTACCCTTACCAACAATTCTTCCCTTATCAAGAACAATTATTTCATCAGCATTTTTAATTGTAGATAATCTATGAGCAATTATAAATGTTGTTCTACCCTTCGCAACAACATCCATTGCGTGCTTAATCTTATTTTCAGTATCAGAATCGATATTAGCTGTGGCCTCATCTAATACTAAAATTTTAGGATTACGTAATAGTATTCTTGCGAAAGAGATTAATTGTTTTTCACCAAGTGATAAATTTTCACCTCTAAAGCTAATTGGCATATTGATACCAAATTCTGTTTTTTCAAGCATATAACCAGCACCAACAGAATTTATAACCTCTATTACCTCTTCATCAGAATATTCTCTATCCATAGTAACATTTGATTTAATTGTACCAGCGAATAACGCAGGATTTTGAAGCACAATACCTAGATTTTCTCTATATGATGCCTTATTATATTCCTTAATATCTACACCATCTAGCTTAAGGCTACCTGATTGATAATCATTATACGCTAAAAGCAAATTCATAAGTGATGATTTACCACTTCCTGTATGACCAACAATACCAATAGTCTTTCCTGCATCAACGTGTAATGATAAGTTGTTTAAAACATTCTTACCCTCAACATAAGCAAATTCAATATTTTCAAAATCAATAGTGCCTTCAATTTCCTTTGGTGCTTCCATTCCTGTATATACTCTAGTATCATTTTCCTCATCTATAAACATATATACTCTTGTTGCGCCAACCAATGAATCCTCAAGCTCATTTAGGTTATTAAATATAGCGTTTATTGGATTTATCATTTTATCTAGATTTTCAACTATTGCACTTACTAAACCAATTGTAATTACAGTGCCAAATGCTTCTAATGATGAGAAACCTATAAACATAAGTAATCCGATTTCAGCTAATCTTTTTATTAAAGATAATAACTCAAATCCAAAATACATATTTACAGTATTAGCTTTTCTATCATTTTTTACATATCTTTTACATAGAGCCTCATATTCTCCTTGCATTTCATCCTCTTGGTTGAAATCCTGAATTATTAAAGCTCCTGTAATTAATTCATTAAGCTTACCTGTTATTCTAGATCCTGTTTCACGTAAATCAACATAGAATTTATGAACCTTTTTTCTATATAAGGTAATCCATAAAAGTAATATAGGTACGATTGCTAGAATTAATAAGCCTAACACAGGCTCCATAATTATTACACCTACATAGACAATAACAATGTTTAATATCGCATTAAATATTGAGAACATAGTAGTATAGAATATTCTTACTCCACCACTATCAGATGTAATTTTGGCAACAATCTTTCCATCAGGCTCTAGTGAGAAATAATCAACTGGTAAATAATTAATTTTCTCAATTGCTTCTTCTCTAATTCTTTTTTCAATTCTCATACCTGTTAGGGTATTAATATATTGGAATAAATATCTACTTAATGATAATAATATTACAATTGTTGCGTAAAGTATTAATGATTTAACAATCATATCATAATCATTATTAGGTAATAGCTTATCTAATATATTCTTTGTTATAAATGGAGTAGTAGCTGATAATATTGAAATAACAAATGTTAATATTACCGTAATTATAAACGACTTCTTTTCCTTTTTTATATATGGAATTGTTCTTTTAAATAAGGTAGTTTTCTTCATAATATCGTGTTTAGCCATATTATTCATCCTCCTTATTCATTTGTTGAGATATAAATTGCTCATAGTACCAACCCTTTAAATTCATAAGCTCAGCATGAGTACCACGCTCAACAATTCTTCCCGAATCTAAAACAATAATTTCATTAGCATGCATAACTGCTGATAATCTATGTGCAACAATAATGTTTGTTTTATTATTTCTATACTTTTTAAGTGTAGTTATAATATTAGCCTCAGTTTTACCATCAACTGCAGATAATGAATCATCTAATATTAATACATCAGCATTTTTAATAAACGCTCTTGCGATAGCTAGACGTTGCTTTTGTCCACCAGATAATGTAACACCATACTCTCCTACCATTGTATCTAATCCCATTGGTAGATTTTCAATATCCTTCTCAAAATCCGCAAGTAATATAGCATTACTAATATCCTCGCCGGTTGCACCATCTAAGCCTAAGGCTACATTTTCCTCTACACTTCTTGAGAATAATATATGCTCCTGTGGCACGTAACCAACCATTTTTCTTACAGATTCCTGATTGAAACTTTCAATCATTTCACCGTTGATAAATAATGTGCCCTCAATAATTGGTAGTTGTCTAACTAACTGCTTAACAAGGGTAGATTTACCACTTCCTGTTTTACCCACTATACCAATAGTTTCACCCTTTTTAATTTTAAGGTTAATATTATTCAATGTTTCAAAATTATCTCCATTATATCTAAAAGAGAAATTCTTAAATTCAATTTCGGTAACCTCATCTAATTCTACAGCATTTTCGTGGTCAACTACTGCACTCTTAGAATTATATACCTCATTTAGTCTATCTGCAGAAATTAATGATTGATAGAAATTATTAAGCATATTACCAATACTTGTAAGTGGTTGCTGGAATAATCCTAAATACATAACGAATTGAACTAGTTTAGATAAATCAATCGCATTTATAGAATAGAAATAGGCTCCTAAGCCATAACAAATAACTGTCGATACACAAACAATAAATTGGAATAATGGTTGGAATATAACATTAATCTTTAAATTGTTCTTTTCAACTATAAAGGCTTGATCTGAATATTTTATATTACTATTATAATCCTCTTTTTCCTTAGAAAAAGCTCTAATAGTTCTAACATTTGTAATACTTTCAAGTATTTTATTACTCATTAATGAATGTTTTTCTCTTACAAGCTTCCAGTTTTTCTTAACCTTGGCTCTTAAAAAGAAATTAGCAAAGAATATAGCTGTAAGTGGTATAAAACATAATACTGCAAGAGTAGGATGAATTAATATCATAGCTATAAATGTAAATATAATTGTCATAAATTCAACAAAGATATTTAATAATCTATTACCACCACTAAACTTAACTGTATTTATATCACCTAAGGCTCTAGTTAATAAATCTCCTGATTGGAATCTTTCAAAGAATGTTGCATCCTGAGATAATATTTTATCCATATATCTAGAATGAAGTGCATAATATAATGTTGTCGTTAATCTATTTTGACATAATCTTTTAGTTGTAGCAACTAAATATAGTGCGAATGTTGTCAAAACAAAAGGAATTAATACTGAATAAATTAAATAATTTTTAGTTAAAGTGTTATTTTCAATACCATCTGTTAATCTCGAAATGATGGTTGCAGGTAATAAATTTATTAAGGCTAATAATAAGCCAAAAAATACTACTAATATATATCTATACCAGTTTTTCTTTATAAACCACCACATGCTTTTGATAAATTTAAACATTATATTCCCTCCTTTGCTATTTTATAATTATATTATAATCCTTATTTTTATTTTCTAAAGGAAAAATTAACACAAACATAAAGAAAAAGCCATAATGTTTATGGCTTTACACATTATTCACTATAATTATTTTTTAAAAGCTCTATTTCCTTTTGATAACCAGGCAATTCATTTGGTGTTTCTAAATAAAATGGAATGTTTTTAAGCTTGGGATGATTAATAATTCTAATTATTGCCTCTAAGCCTATAACACCATCACCAATACATTCATGTCTATCCTTATTAGAGTTAAATGGCATCTTCGAATCATTTAAATGAATAGCCTTAAGTAGGCTTAAACCAATTTTAGAATCTAGCTCCTCTAAAACATTATCTAAATCATTAACGATATCATATCCTGCAGAATATACATGGCATGTATCTAAGCAAATACCTATTTTATCCTTACAATTAACCTTAGCTATTATTGCGGCAATCTCATCAAAGCTTCTGCCAATTTCAGAACCCTTACCCGCCATTAATTCAAGTAAAACTGTAGTTTTCATTTCAGGATATAAAACTTCATTTAATATTTCAGCAATTTGCTCAACACCTACCTCTACTCCTTGACCTGTATGGCTTCCGGGATGGAAATTATATAAAGCATTACCAAACAACTCTAATTTCTCAATATCCTCCTTAAAGCATAGTCTAGCAAACTCACGTGTATCAGTATTACTAGAGCAAGCATTTAATGTATATGGAGCATGGCATAGGATCTGTTCAATGCCATTTTCCTTAGCATATTGAATATATCTTAAAAAATCATCATTATCCCAAGGCTTAGCCTTTCCACCTTGTGGGTTTCTAGAGAAATATTGAAATGTATTAGCTCCTATACTACTAGCTTCCTTTGCGGCATATAAAAATCCTTTAGATATTGATGCATGATAACCTATTTTTAACATAAATAACACCTCTTCATAATTTTAGCAAAATTTTAAGAAAAATAAAATAGCGAGTTTTACCTCGCTATCATTATTTTAATTAAGCTTCAATTAATTCTAACTTGTTAGCTACAACCTTAACTAGCTTTTCACCAGCTTCTAAGTCTAAGCAAGCCTTAGCCTTAGCGATTGCATCTTCAACAGTACCTAATACAGCTTGTACACCCCAAACGATTGATAATGTACGGCAGTCATCAGCATTGTCACAAGCGAAGAATACGTCAGAAGCAGGACGATATTGAGATAAAGCTAATGCTAACTCAACAGAACCTTCAGCAACGATTGCAGGAATTTCGAATACGCAAGCTAATGTAGCAGCAGCTAAACCGATAGCGTCATCCTCATTCTTTTCTTCCTTACCGTAAACAACGTTTTCGATCATTAATTGATGATCAATTGATTCTTCAGCCTTTTCATCAATCTTAGCCATATAAGATACAGCTTCGAATGGATAGTCACCTTGTGCAGATTCACCAGATAACATTGTAGCACCAGTACCATCTAATACTGCGTTATGGCAGTCAGATACTTCTGCACGTGTAGGACGTGGATTTTGTTGCATAGAGTCTAACATTTGTGTAGCACAAACAACAATCTTACCAGTTGATTGAGCTAAGTAGATCATTTGCTTTTGGATTTCAGGTAAATCCCAAGCATCAACGTCAACACCTAAGTCACCACGAGCAACCATTACACCGTCTGATAACTTGATGATTTCTTCCATGTTAGAAACACCTTCTTGATTTTCAATCTTAGAAATGATCTTAACATGTGTATTGTTCTTTGCAGCTAAAATTTCGCGGATTTGACGGATATCGTCAGCACGACGTACGAATGATGCAGCGATGAAATCTAAGCCTTGGTCACAAGCAAATTCCATATCTGCCTTATCCTTTGGTGAAATGTAAGGCATATTTAAGATTACGCCTGGAACATTACAGTTTCTCTTGTTCTTTAACTTGCGGTCATTTTGTGCTTCACAAATTAATTCCTTGCAAGTTTCATCCTTTTCGATAACCTTTAATGTTAAGTTACCATCTTCAATAAGGATTCTACCACCAACTTGAATATCGTCATATAAACCAGCATAAGAAATAGCTACCTTCTTAGCGTTACCTAAGAAAGAGTAATCCATAGTGATACGAATGATATCACCTGTGTGTAACATTACTGGCTCATCATTTTCTAAATAACCTGTTCTGATTTCTGGACCCTTAGTGTCTAAGCACATACCAGTAAACCAACCCTTTTCAGCATTTAATGCCTTAACGTTCTTAATACGGAAGCCTTGCTCTTCATAGTCACCATGAGAGAAGTTCATACGCATACAGTTCATTCCTGCATTGATTAAGCTTTCTAATTGATGTTTTTGTTCAGAAGCTGGTCCAATTGTACATACCATTTTTGTCTTTTTCATAGTAATTCTCCTTATATTTTAAATTTATTTTATTTATAAATTATTAAATTTATACGGTAGCGCACATGCTACCATTTAATATTATATCATTTTTTTTGCAACTCTCAATATTTTTTTTATACTTATGCTATTTTTTTGTAAAAAAATCTCTTAATATTGCTTATTATTTATAAAAAGATATAATAAAATTATAGAAAAATAAAAGAGGAGAGATTATTATGAAGAATTTAAAGGG
>JAZQVB010000162.1:0-3885 GCA_045631605.1 Anaeroplasma sp. | reverse complement strand
ATATTTTTCTTATGACTATGATCTTTTTTATATGGAGCTTCTATGTTTTTGAATTAGTAGCTTTTTATTTATGGATGATTAATTCTTCAGGTGTGAATCTCTGAACTATTATCTTTAAACTATATTGTGAATTTTAAAATTCTGTATTAATTTACGTTCCTGTGAAATTTGACTGCCAAGTTACTAAAATGCTATTTTATTTTTAGCAATCGAGTAATACTATTATTCATTTTTCTCTTTTTCGATTGCTATTAGAAAAACGATGTTTACACTAACAAAATGTTAGTATTATTAAGGTGTTTTAATATGGGTATTTGCCCATGTCGATTTGAGAGAATCATGGGCTATTTCTAGTTTGTATCTTTCGTTATTAAAGTTTATTATAATTGATATTATATTTCCGATTAATTCGTTATCTAGTTTTGTAAACCATTTGCAAAATGAATTTTTTTTGCAGATTTTATTCTATATATGTAGTTAGTATTTATGGTCTATTTTTTAAATTTAAGAATAAAAAAACAGCACAATTAAGTGCTGTTATAATTAGTTATCATAACATGATTTTAAGATTGTTAATGCCATATCATAGTCTACATCTATGATATCATGTAGGATTCTTTTGCCTTTGAATGTTGTATAGAACGCAAGGTCTTCTAGGCTTTCTTTTGCCACATTTAGCTCTTTTAATGTAGTTGGCATACCAATTTCCTTAAAGTAAGATTTAAGGGCTAAAATGGCTTGTTTTGTGTCTTTATCCTTGTCTCCAGTATTTTCGATTCCCATTACCTCATATGCGAATCTAGCGAATTTATTTAGCTCTGTATGATATGCATGCAATGCCCAGGCAGGCCATAATACTGCAAGACCAGCACCATGAGCTATATGGTCATACATACCACTTAATTCATGCTCCATTTGATGAACTGACATTACATAGCTTCTGCCACATCCTGTAAGTCCATTATGTGAAAGGCTGTTAGCCCACATTAATGTTGCTCTTGCGTTATAATCTGTTGGATTATCAATCGCTACTCTACCAGCATCTAAAACAGCCTTTAAAAGGCCTAATGCGATGTTATCGGTAATTAATACCTCATCACCATTTGATAGATATCTTTCAAGCGTATGCATCATTATATCTACGATTCCACAGCCTGTTTGATACTTATCTACAGTGTATGTAAGCTCTGGGTTTAATATTGAAAATAATGGTCTATTAAATTCACTAGTGAATCCTCTTTTTTCTAATGTCTCATCATTTGTTATAACACATGAATTTGACATATCAGATCCAGCTGCTGATAATGTTAAAATTGTTGCGACTGGAAGATGGTCCTTAGGATCCTTATTTTTAATTGAGAATTCCCAAGGTGAATGATCAACTACACTTCCTACAGAGATTGATTTAGCTGAATCGATTACTGAACCACCGCCAACAGCTAAAATAAGCTCTACATTTTCTTTCTTACAAATCTCGATTCCTTTATGAACTAGGCTTAGCTTTGGATTTGGTTCAACTCCACCTAGCTCAACAAATGAAATATTATGCTTGTTTAATTGTTCAACTATAGTATCGTATAATCCTGTTTTCTTAATAGACCCTTTTCCATAATGTAGCATTATCTTTTTATAGCCGTATTCGTTTAAAATTTGGCCTATTTTTAATTCTTCGTCTTTTCCGAAATAAATTCTCGTTGGTGTATTATAAATGAAATTTTGCATTATTTAAGCTCCTTTAAAAATGATTGTCCAATCTTTGGGTGTGCAACATCAAAGTTTTCAGCAATTGTAGCACCGATATCTGCAAATGATTTTCTTAATCCTAAATCACCTTTTGAAATACTCTTAGAATAAACTAAAACAGGAACAAATTCACGTGTATGGTCTGTACCAACCCATGTAGGGTCATTGCCATGGTCAGCTGTAATAATTAATAAGTCATCTTCTCTTAATAGGTTAATTAAATCATTTAAATTGCTATCGAATTCTTCTAATGCTTCCTTATATCCCTTTGAATCTCTTCTATGTCCATATAATGCATCAAAGTCTACTAGATTTGAAAAACAAATTCCTGTAAAATCCTTTTGTGCGATTTCGTTTGCTATTTGCATACCATGCGCATTAGAAACTGTTTTATGTGCCTCTGTAATACCCATTGTATTGAAAATATCATTAATCTTACCAATTGAGATTACATCTAATCCCTTAGCTTTTAAATTATCTAAAACTGTTATATCACTTGGTGATAATGCATAGTCATGTCTATTTGGCGTACGCTTGAATGTATCTGCAGTTTCACCAACAAATGGTCTTGCGATAATACGTCCTACCATATATTCAGGCTTCATACAAATTTCTCTTGCGATTTCACAACAGCGATATAGCTCTTGTAAACCAAAATGTTCCTCATGGCAAGCAATTTGAAGTACACTGTCTGCAGATGTATATACAATCATTGCACCAGTTTTGATATGTTCTTCTCCTAAATCTTTTAAAATTTCAGTTCCAGAAGCTGAATAATTACCAATCCATTTATGACCAGTTCTTTCTTCAAGCTCATTCATAAGCTCCATTGGAAATCCTGTATCAGTAAAAGTCTTAAATGGCACAGTAGTTTCAATACCCATAATTTCCCAGTGACCTGACATTGTATCCTTACCACAGCTTAATTCATCCATCTTGCCATAGTAGCCACATTCATTAATCTTCTTAACACCCGTTATATCAGTAATCATACCATAACCAAGCTTTTCAAGTGTTGGAAGACTAATTCCACCCTCTTTTTCACTAATATGTTTAATTGTGTTTGCACCTTCATCACCATATTGGCAAGAAAGTGGTGCTGTACCACAGCCTACTGAGTCGATAACAATACAAAATACTCTTTTAAATTTACTCATTTTTATCCTCCTCATTTTTTGCCATTGGATGTGTATGGTCATACATATCCTTTAATTTTGATCTATCAATATGTGTATATATCTGAGTAGTTGATATATCTTCATGTCCAAGTAATTCTTGGACAATTCTTAAATCAACGCCACCCTCAGTAAGGTGTGTTGCGAAGCTATGTCTAATTGTATGTGGTGAAATTTCCTTTTCAATGCCACAATCACTAGCTAGCTTTTTAATATATTTAAAGAAGCCCTGTCTACTCATTGCTTCTCCTTTATAATTGAAGAATAATAAATTACTCTTTTTTATCGCAAGCTGCTCTCTACCTTGCTCAATATATTTTCTTATAGCGATAACTGCCATTTCACCAAGCGGTACCATACGTTCCTTATCGCCTTTACCCTTTACAATAAGATATTTTTCTCTTAAATGCACATCATATAATGTTAAAGATAAAAGCTCGGAAATTCTTAAGCCAGCTGCGTATAATGTTTCCATCATAGCCTTATTTCTTAAATCTAAAGGCTCATCACCAGTTATAGAATTAATCATTCTTTCTATTTCCTCTTGTGATAGGACTGTAGGTAGTGCTTTTTCGGTCTTAGGAGTTTCAATATGCATCGCAGGATCCTTTTTAATAATCTCTTCCTTACATAAATATTTATGGAATCCTTTAATTGCGATTATTTTTCTAGATATTGAGGACTTAGAAATCTTTTTTCTTTTAAGCGATTGAATATAGCTTAAAATATCTTCTCTTTCAATGTCAGCTACATCCTCTATTCCTCTATATTCCTTTAAAAAGGAAGCGTATTGATTTAAATCTGATATATATGCTGAAATAGTATTTTCACTTGAACGTAAATCATCCTCTAGATGATATTTATAATCTGAAATTTCGTAAAAGATTATTTCATCATCCTTTTTCTTCTTCATCTAATCACCTACAAACTCCTCAAATATTAGATTAGCTATAAATAGCTTATCCTT
>JAZQVB010000161.1:0-1879 GCA_045631605.1 Anaeroplasma sp. | reverse complement strand
ATTGTAGAGGATATGGAAACAAATGAATCTACAGAAACAAATATAATAATAGAAGAAGATGAAAGTGAGGAGGAATAACAATGGTAAAACCTTATTTCACAAGAAAAAATTTAATTGTTATTGCGTTATTTTTCTTTTATGCATTAATGATAGTATTTACAGGTGCCTGTCTAGACGGTGCACATCAAATTATTAGTAAAAAGAATATCGTAAATTTAATAGGTAATGAATTAGGATTTACATCAATTACTGCAGGCACTGCAGGATTTATAACATTAATATTAATTGCAATTTATATCCTAGTATTTATAGTTTTATTCTTATATGAAAGAAGATATGCATTAGTAAACAATAAAAAGCCATATTCATGGAAAATGATTGGTGTGTATGCAATAACATTTGTATTATGCTTGTTATTATCTGTTGGGGTAGGTATGTTACTTCAAAAAAATGATAATGGAAGCGTAAGTACATTGTTTAAATTTATTAGCCAAACTCTAGTTTTAGCAACATTAATATATGCTGTATTGTTTGGCCTTGTTAGCTTTACAGCTATGTTAGTAATTAATTTTATCTTTGTTGATAAGCCATTTAAATTCTGGAATAAAAAGGAAACAGTAACTGTTGAAGAGGAAGCGGCTGAAGAAATTGATGTATTATCAAGCTTCGATGAAAATGAAGAAGCATTACAAGCTGCAGGTGTTGCTACAGCAAATCCTGGATTTGTAGGTGGAGCTAGTGGTATGACTAATACTGAAATAAGCACTGTGAAAAAGGCAGAACAGTTAGATGATAGAGAGCGTGTGTTCCCAGCATTAAGTAATATCGATATTCAATATGATGGATTTGAAATAGATCATGTTGAATCAGATGATATTAATCTTACTCAATTATCTGAAAAATTTAGAAATTATTTAGCTAAGGAAGAAAAACTATATTTCGATATTGATACAATAAGATTCTTCTTAAGTGGATTTGGAACATCTCATTTTATGATTTTAGAGGGTCTATCTGGTACAGGTAAATCATCTTTACCTCGTTATTTTGCTAAATTTTGTAATGCGAATTTATTATTCGTACCAGTTCAAACAACATGGCGAGATAGAACATCATTATTAGGTTATTTTAATGAATTCTCTAAGACATATAACGAAACAGATTTCTTATTAAATTTATATAATGCTAATTATAATCCTGATCAATTACATTTTATTGTATTAGATGAAATGAACATTTCACGTGTTGAATATTATTTTGCTGACTTCTTATCGGTATTAGAATATCCATCAAGTGAATGGAAACTAAGATTAATGCAGCTTCCATACGGATTTGAACCACCAATTAAGCTTGAAAATGGTATTATACAAATTCCTGAGAATGTATATTTTGTTGGTACAGCAAATAAGGATGATTCAACATTCTCAATTGCAGATAAGGTATATGACCGTGCTATTACAATGGACTTCGATTACAGAAATATTGCATTTGATGTAGAAGGAGAAGTAAGCCCAATTACATTAAGTAAATCAAAGCTTCAAGCATTATACGATGAAGCGTTAAATAACGAAGAAAATCAAATGAGCTTTGTAGATGTAGAAAAGCTAATTACAATTACAGATTTCATATATGATGAATTTGATTTAACATTCGGTAACCGTATCCTAAATCAAATCGAAAAGCTAGTCCCAATTTTTGTTGCCTGTGGTGGTAAAAAGGAGGATGCAATTGACCTATTACTTTCTAGAAAGGTAATTGCTAAGCTTGAGGGTAGATTTGAAGAATATGTTAAGACATCTTTAAAGCAGTTAAATGCTTTAATAACAAAAACATATGGAGCTAAGGTATTATACCGTAGTGAAAAGCTAATAAATACATTAAT
>JAZQVB010000160.1:0-1238 GCA_045631605.1 Anaeroplasma sp. | reverse complement strand
GCTATCATATTACTATCTACAACTAATATTGAGTCGGTATCACGACCGCCCTTGAATTCAATTAATTCTTTTAACTCTTTAAAATTCATAACCATTATAATTCACCGTCACTTTCATATATTTTTATTGCTTGTTCTAATGATTCATAAAATTTAGTAATAGCAAAATCTTTTGTTAGTCCACATTCAATCATAGATTGAATAACATGAACGGCTATTATACAAGATTCAGAAAGTAAATCAAAACCAGTACCGTTCATTTCTAATTTATCATCTTCTTTAAAATGTATCATCAGTTGTTCACCCCATATATTGTTATTTTTTGTATATCGTTGTAAGGTATAAATCTATCATACCTATCATCAGGAAATGGCAATTCTTCTGCAACAAATCTGATGCCATCTTTAGATGAATGTATGCCCTTTATTTCAATTTCTTCTGCTGGTTTATCCATATAGTATTCAATAAAAGCTTTCATCTTTAAATCCCCCCATTGGATATTCTAAAGGGTAAACATCTTTAATATTACAGAAGTCACCCATTACATCATTAATCAATTTTGAAACCGTTACATCATGTGCAAGTGCAACTTGTTTCATTTGTCTTTTCAAATCATCTTCAATGTATATTGTTGTTCTATTCTTCATTTGATGTCACCTCATTACCTAATTTTAATATTTCACCTATTTCTTTATAATCCATAGATTTAAATACATAATATAAAATATCCTGAATATATGCTAGAATGTCGCCTTCTAAATCTTCAAATGGTGTTGTATCTTCATCATACTTTTCAACAGCTCGCATTATCTCCCAGCAACGTTCTATTATTTTAACTTTAGTCTTCATTTAACTCCTTCCAAGCTCTATCATTAAAGCTGTGATTTTACTACTGATTGCACCAAGTGTTTTGGCTGAATTTCTCAGAGCAGCTTCCGTGCAATTTTGATAACACATATCTGATTCCCATATTTCAGAATCTCTATTTGCATATTCAACTATTAAATCAGCTATTTCATTAATGTCTCGTAGTATTAAATCTTTATCCATATTATTAATCTTCACCTTCCTTTAATGTCTGCACTAAATCATATGTCGCTTGAATTGCTGATATTAAATGTAAAAATGTTCCTTCAGCACATCCAGCTGCGAATGGATATTTCAAATAAGATTGTCCATCAGTATCAATGAATTCATTCCCTTCAGCTGAAGTGATTGTTCTGATTCGTTCAAGTGCTG
>JAZQVB010000159.1:0-19537 GCA_045631605.1 Anaeroplasma sp. | reverse complement strand
GTGTCTGACATGATAAAAATTTACGGAAAAAATTGTATATATCAGGCAATAAAGGCTAAGGCCAAATTAAATACTGTCTTTTTATCTGATTTTATTTGTAAAAAGTATAAAAATATAGTAGACATATTAACTAAAAATGGATATTCATACAAAATTCTATCTAAGGAAAAGATGGATAAGGAATTCACATCATCTAATCAAGGATATGGTGCTTATAGAGATGATTATTATATTTATGATGAATCATACTTAAATAAATTATCTGATGAGCAAAGCAGAATTCTTTTATTAGATGGAATTCAGGATCCACACAATTTAGGAGCTATTTTACGTAGTGTAGATGCATTCGGCTTTGATTTAGTGGTTCTTCCTAAAAATAGAAGCTGTGCAGTAAATGAGACTGTAGCACACATATCTACAGGTGCGATTGAGCATACTAAAATTATGTATGCAAATAGCTTATTAACTGTAGTTACTAAGCTAAAGGAAAAGGGCTATTGGATTTGTGGTACAGATGCTAAGGGCGATACATTAGCTTCTAGCATTGATAAGAGCCTTAAGCTTGCTCTTATTATTGGCTCTGAAGGATTTGGTATGAGTAAAACATTAGTAAACCAATCAGATTTTTTAATTAAAATCCCAATGGTTGGACATGTTAATAGCTTAAATGCTTCAGTAAGCTGTGCGATTGTATTACATGATTTAATGAAATAATGAATAGATATTTAAAATATAACGATTATAGGCTTTTGTATTTAATAGATGAGGGTGTTGAGCGTGCTTTAGAAATTCTATTTCTAAAATATGATATGCTTATATCTAAGGTAATTAGTAAATATTATCGCTATGGCGATAAAAGAAATGATATGCTTCAAGAGGGAAGAATGATTCTATTTAATTGTATTAAAAAGTATCGTTCTGATGGTGGAGCATCATTTTATAGCTATTTTTATATCTCGTTACATAGAAAATATATGAGAATAGCTAATGATGAATATTATAAATTACCAGTGGTAAGGGATTATAATAATATCTTTGAACCAATCAATCTTCCAGGTTATAAAATTTCGGGTAGTAATTTCTTTGATGATAATCTATTAGCTGAGATATTTGATGAGTGTGTTATAGGCTCATTATCATTAAGAAAATTCTCTATACAAAAGGGGTTACCATATTCGTATATTTATAATAAATATAAATTGATAATTTATAGGCTGAAAACTATTTTATCTATTGACTAATATGATAAAGTGGTTTAAAATTATCATAGACCTATAAAAAGGTTTTTTATTTTGGTTTTAGGAGTGTGATTACATGAGAACTAAGGTAATTTTAGTTTGTGAGGAATGCTTAAGCCGCAACTATACTACGAGCAAGAATCCTCAAAAAAACACAGAGAGAATAGAATTAAAGAAATATTGCAAAACATGCAATAAATATACAATTCACAAAGAAACTAGATAATTGTCTAAGGAGGAAATTAATATGAGTGAAATGGAAAAGGTAGTAACAGAAGAAACTTCTGTAAAGTCTGAAGTTGAAAAGAAAATTAGAAAGCAAATCGAAAAGAAGCAAGAAAAGAATGAGGCTCAAGGCTTCTATAGAATTCTTGAATATCTACAAACTGAGCATAAATGGGAAAGCTATTTATTCATCGCAGTTTCATTAGTAACATTAATTCTTGGCTGCTTAATGCTTACAGGAACATTAATCGTTAAGGATGATTTTCCACTTATTGGCGATTATCCAAAGGCATTCGCTTGGGGATTAGTAATTGTTTCAGGTTTAGGTTTAATTTATGCATTATATCCTTTCTACAAGCCAGCAATTCCTGAGTTTAGAAAGATTTCTTGGTTAACTATGCCTAAGTTTGTTGGTAATATTATAAGAGTATTCTTATTCTTAATTATCTTTACTTTATTATTTGTTTTATACAATGCATTCATTGCAAGAATATTAACTTTAATTTTTAACTAGGAGAGTAATTAAAAATGAAAAGATGGTATATTGTAACTACTTATTCTGGGTTTGAAAATTCAGTTAAGACAGACCTAGAGCGTCGTAGAGAATCTATGAACATGGAGCACTTAATTTACCAAGTGCTTGTTCCAGAGGAAATCGAAGAGGTTGTTGACAAGAAGGGTAAGAAGAAACAAAAAATCACTAAGCTTTTCCCAGGTTATGTATTCGTTGAAATGGAAGTAGATGATGCTGAAAAGAAGATGGATAAGGACTGCTGGTTTATGGTTCGTAATACACCAAAGGTTACAGGCTTCTTAGGTTCATCTGGTGGTGGTACTCAACCAGTACCTGTACCAAAGGAGGAAATGGATCAAATCCTATTATCTTTAGGTATTATTACAGCTCCAAAATGCGAAATCGTACCAGGCTGCAAGGTTGAAGCTATTTCTGGCTCATTTAAGGATAAGGCTCTTGAGGTTGCTTCAGTTGATGAGGAAAAGGGTGTTGTTACTGTATTAATCGAAATGTTTGGTAGAGTAACTACAATGGATTTACCTTTAAATTCAGTTAAGAAAATCTAATAATTCATAAGAAAAGCATGGCTACTATTTAATTAGTAGCCATATTTTTTTGCGCAAAAATGAAAACCTTTACACCATATTTTATAAATACACAAAAATATTGCAAAAAAACGCTATTTTCCTATGTTTTTTACGGCTGAATAGTGTTAAATTTCTTGACACTTGAGATTTAATTATTTATAATAATTATATATGTTTACGATATGTGTTAATAGCAAAGCTAGGGAAATCTAGTGACGCAAAGCTATAGGGCCTTTAAAATGGTAGCCAGTTGCCGAAAAGTGCGATTTGCTTCGTAAAAATCAAAGGAGGTAGGCTTGTGAGATTAAAAGACTTAAGATGGTATATTCTAGCCAGCATTATCATTATAATTTCATATGCAGCGATATCATTAAGCTATTATACTTCTATCAAAAGTGGAAGAGTAGAAAAATCTATGAAGGCAATATCCCTTGAGGTTGTTGAAGCAGAGGTTCAAATTGCTACAGACAAGCTTGAAAGCTTATATCAGTCTTTTCTAGCTGATACAAGTGATGAGATGATACAAGGTGGAAGCCTTGAGGCTTGCCATAGACCTGATAAGGTAAGAACTGCATTTGCTAAGACAGAGTCTAACTTTATTTTCTCTTCAATGCAGGATTTAGAAGGAAAGAAATCAGAAAGCGAGCAAGCTAATACAAATTTCTATTTCTATTTTATGAGAACTAATGCAGATGAAACCTATTCATGCGCAAGAATATCAGCAATTAATTTCTTCTCATATACAGACAAAGAGTTAGTTGTATTTAGAAATGACGATCAAGCAACAATCCTTTTTACAAACGTTGAGGGTGTAGAGGAATTACAAAGATCTAGACCATTAATTGGAATTATCGGTGAAAATTATTTAGATAAAATTAAAGATTCAGTTTATAACGGTGTTCATAAGGTTAATGGTGAGGGATCAGTAATTACAGCTGTTCAATTTACAAACGCTTATAACACAAGTGATATTTATTATGCAGCAATAGTAACTCCAACAGCTGAGGCTATTCTTGGTGTAGATTGGGTTATGGAGCAAGCGTTAATATTCTTCATTTCAGGAGTTGTAGTTTTAATATTAATGCTAGTTATCCTAATTCTAGGCTGTAAGAAGGCTTCTCAATTATTAAGAGCCGATAGACATGCGGTAGAGGCAACAGCTTCAATCGTAATTAGAATTGATACAAATGGTAGAGTTATATTTACTAATAAAACATTCAAGAAGATGTATGGCTCAGTAAAGCTATATTCAGTTGATGAATTTAAGGATGTTGAAACTGGTAAGGAAATTCTAGAAACAATTAAACAAAATAAATCATTTGAATGCTCAGTTGATATTGATGGTGAAAACCATTATCTACATTTAACTCCACTTTATATTTCTCGTTCATATTATCTGATGGGTACTGAAATTACTACAGATTATAAGCAACGTAAGCATTTAGAAATAATGAGTGGTAGAAATGAAAACACAAATTGCGAAAATGCATTTATGCTATCAAACCAATTCGAAAAGCTAATGGCTTTAAATGCTGGTTATGATATGGCATTCATTGAATACAATATTGATAAATATCATGAAATTATTTCAGTATTCGGTAGAACAAACTATGTAGAGCTATTAAAGCAATTCCTACAAATGCTAAAGAACATTTATAAGGATATGCCTATCTATCATATGACAGACTCAAAATTTATGGTAGTGTTCCCAAATAAGGATATTAATGATGTAACAGCTAAGGTTAAGGAAACTCAAGAGGAATCCCGTAGACCATTTAGCATTAAGCAAAATAATATCTATGTTACAAGTAAAATAGTTCTTTATAATATCGTTCAAGAGGAAACAAATGATATTACATTTGAAATTATTAAAACAAAGCTAGATTTAGCTTATAGAAATATCGCATCATTATCAAGTAAGGACTTTGTGATTTACGATCCAATTATGGATGGTGTAATTCTTGCGGCAGATGATATGGAAAAGGATTTAGAGCAAGGCTTGCTAGATGGCGAATTCCAAATGTATTTACAGCCACAATTTGATGTGGTGTCACAAAAGATTGCTGGTTTTGAAGCATTAATTCGTTGGATGAATCCTAAATACAAGGATAAAAACGTTCAAACATTTATTACACTTGCTGAGCAACGTGGACATATGCTAGATATTGGTAAGTTCGTTATCAAGGAATCATTTAAGTTAGCTAAGAAGCTTGAGGTTTATGGTACACACGTTTCTGTTAATATTTCTCCAGTTCAGCTATTACAGGTTGGTTTCGTTCAACAGCTAATTGATGAATTTGAAAGATTAGAGCTAAAGCGTGGTAGTATAGCTATTGAAATTACAGAAACACTGTTAATGGAAAACTTTAATTTAGTTCATGATAAATTAAAGATTCTAAGAGAAAAGGGATTCTCTATCCATCTAGATGACTTCTGTACAGGCTATTCATCAATGCTTTACCTAAAGGATTTACCTGTTGATTTAATTAAAATTGATAAGGAATTTACAAAATTCATTGAAAATAACAAAATCAATGAAAATATTTGTAGAACAATATGTAACCTTGCGACAAGCTTAAATTTAGGTATTGTTTGTGAGGGTGTTGAAACTCAAGGCCAATCAGATATGATTAAGAAGATGGGCTGTAGATTAATTCAAGGATACCTAATTAGTAAGGCGGTGCCTTACCATGAGGCTATTCAATTAATCGAAAAATATAGAAAGTAGGAGGGGATATTCATGTTTCTTGAAATGAAAGACGGTGCAGCAATTTTATTAACATTTGTAGCACTTTTAGTGACATTAGGATTATGTGCATTATTCCTTTATTTAATCAAAAGAAATTTTGATAAGGAAAAAGAAGAAAGTGAAATTATTGTAGAAAACGCAATAACTAAGCGTCAAATGGAGGACTCAATTAAAAATTACATTAAAAAGGTTGATAGATTTGGTGCGATGACCTTACTTTATATTGACATCGATGGCTTTGGCGATTTAAATGAAATATTTGGTCGCGATACATGTGATCAATTACTTAAGGAAATGGCTTCAAGAATTTTAAGAGCATTACCGTATCAGGCTACATTATGTAGATATGAAAACGATGAATTCCTAGTATTCATCAAGGATGAGGATAATAAGGCTAGAGTTGAAAAGCTTGCAACTCAAATCAATGAGGCTATTAATAATCCTTATCAGGTTTTAATCGGTGAAACAGTTAGATTATCAGCATCTATCGGTTTTGTTACATATCCTGTTGCCGGTGAAACATTTGATGATTTATATTCTAATTTGCAATTAACTACATATGTTTCTAAGCGTGATGGTGGTAATAGATTTACTCCATTCTACGCAGCTATCAAGGAAGAGGAAACTGATAATATGATGTATTATCAAGAGGTTAAGAAGGCTATCCTTAATAAGGAATTCGTTCTTTACTTCCAACCAATTCTTGACCTTGGTAATAAATGTATGTCTGGTGCCGAAGCCCTAATGCGTTGGAATCACCCAACTAAGGGTGTACAAGCGCCTTCAACATTCTTAAAGGTATTAGAGCAATCTGGAGATATCAAGTGGGTTGGTGATTGGGGTATTGAAGCGATGGTGCGTATGTATCAAATTTGTGCTGAAAGATTCCCTACAATTCCAATGAGATTCTCATTAAACTTATCTACTAAGCAGCTATTAGATAGTAATCTGGCGGCTAGATTTATTGATATCGTTAGTAAAAATAATGTTAGACCTGAAAAGTTCATGCTAGAAATTACTGACTTTATGATGATGGAAAGAATCGCGATGATTAAGACAAATATCTTCAAGCTACGCGACTACGGATTTAGAATTGCGGTAGACGGCTTCGAGCTTGATGGTCAATCAATCCAAAACATCCAACGTTCTCCAATCGATGTTATTAAGCTTGGTAGAAGCTTCCTAAAGGATGTTGAAAACAACTTTATGAAGGAAAGATTACTTCAAATTTTAGTTAAGTTTGCAACTGACAATAATAAGCAAATTATTTCAGAGGGTATTGAAACCGCTGAAATTGCTAAATATGTTAAGGAACAAAACGTTACGTTTGGTCAAGGTTACCTATTCGCTAAGCCGATGAATCAAGAGGCATTTATGGAATACCTTGAACGTCATCAATATCAAGTTGTTCTTGATGATATCTCAGCTCTTGAGGATAATGAGCAATTACTTAAGGCTATGGGTGTTACCGAAGAAACAGTTGAATATGTTGAATATGAGGAAACTGCTGAGGAGCTATTAGCTCGTACAGTATATGAAACTACATCTACAGATGATGAAGAAGTCGAATATGTTGAATATGTAGATGAAGATGATATAGTATAATTTTATATAATGACACTGGTAAAATATCCTAATTTATTGACAATATTTGTAGAATAAATTATAATATTCTAAAGGTAAAAGGCAAAGCTAAAGTAATTTAGCGACGCAAAGCTATAGGGTCCAATCAAATTTAGGATAGCCAGTTGTCATTATATGTTGTTAAGCGCAATGGATAATGACAATTTTTTTGTTAATATACAAGGAGGTTAAAATATGCATCGTAAGCATGTATCGGTATTTAAAAATAAAAAAACTATATATACAGCATTTTTATTCTTATTTTTGACCTCTGCAATGATTGTTATTGCAATGCTATTCGGTAAGGAAGCTGGATCATTTGTTATTAGAGTTCAACAAGGTGATTTGAAGCATACTATTGCGATTACAGAGACTAATCCTGAAGAGGAGGGCTCTGAATTAACTAGTAAGCTTACAGCACCAGGATTTACAAACTTTACCGACTATTCGCCAAAATGGTTCTTGCGTAATAATTACGAAACAATAAATGAATATACTGCAAAGGGTGGCTTATATGCTCATACAAACCATGAGCAAGCAGGTGCAGGTATTTCATTATATTGTTATACATTCTACGTTAAAAATACTTCAACGTCTAATGCCGCAGTCGGTGTTAATGTTGAAATGGGTTATTCAAATGTAACTAATTATCTAGATGAGATAGTTAGAGTTATGACTTATACATACGATGAGGATGGTAACGAATTAGTTAATATTTATCAAAAATCTGAAGAAAATTATAAGCCATACGAATGGTATACAATGGCAGACCCTAAGTTTTTTGAATCAAAAACACAAATATTCAATAGTGAGCAATTATATATTAACTCAGGTGAATACATTAAGTATTCTGTAATTTTCTGGCTTGAGGGTGATGATCCTGATTCAGAAAAATATGGAGAAGCATTATATGGTGGTACTATAAAATTTGACCTTACTCTTAAGGTTCAAATGTAATAAATATTAAAAGGAGGATGAGTGAACATGGGAAGCTTTAAAAGAAAATTAATATTAAGTAGTATATCTCTTTTAATGACTGCAGTTTGCTTGACCTCTACTACATATGCTTGGTTTGCAAGAAATAGTGAGGCTTGGACTGAGGAGCTAGATTTTGAAATTGAAAATCATGATGGTTTATTAATTTCAATTGATGGCGAAAATTATAGAAGCAGCATCACTAATGATTTATTGAAAAAGGCAATTGTAGCAAAGGCAAATAACATTGATGTTTTAGCTGATAGTAAATCAGGAGATCCTAAATTAACAGCAAGCTTTATTAATTCTGAATTTAGTAAAATAGCATTCAAGGATGTTAGTACAGCTAATGTTAAGGATTTTATAACAATTGATGAAAATAATAAAACAGATGGATATTTTAATATAATTGATGCATCAAGCTATAATTATATTTCATTTGATTTATATTTCAGAGTAAATACTAATAGATTAGCAGATAAGAGCTATAATCTATCATTTGTATCTCAGGCTTATTCAGATGCTTCAGAAAGCCATTTACCTTTAAGCTATGTTACAGCTCCAGATACTAAGGCTAAGGTTTATTCAGCATTTGAGGCTAACGGCGTAGAATATAAGGCAGATGATGAAATAACAGTTAATCTAGCAAACGCAATTAGAATTGGTGTTATTCATGATGAATCTAATAAGGGATTTACAATTTATGAGCCATATGAGGGATATGGTAGCTACTGTATCGAAGGTGAAACAGAAGCTAAGTATAATCCAACTCATAATTTAATGCTACAGCATTTACTTGCATATGGTGGAGGATTAAATCCACTTAGCAGTAATAAGGATGTATATAAAAATACACAAAAGAATTTTGATAAGGAAATTAGCTTTGCAAAGTTCAATGCAATTTCTGAAAGTAAATATAATGATGTTAAAATAACAATTGCTATATGGCTTGAAGGATATGATAGTGATTATTTATCAACAGTTAATTTAACTGATTTATCATTCTTCTTAAGTTTTTGTAAAATGGAAGACTTAGGAGGTAATTCAAATGAGTAAAATAAGAAAAATTACAGCTATGTCATTAATGGCAGGCTTAACAGCAGTATCATTAATATCAAGTACATACGCATTCGTTGTACTTAATAGAGAAGCTACTGTTGAGGATTTTGATTTTAATGTTGAAACTGATTCAGGTTTATTAATTTCAGTTGATGGAAAGAATTTCTCTCAGGATATTACATTAAATCAAATGAAGCAGGTAATCGAAAATAACACAGGCTTACCTTATGATAAGGTAAAGTATGATGGTGTTACTCTTTCTCAAACAAATGGAAAAATCAATTTTGATGAGGATGGATATCCAATATTTGTTAGAGATTCATTAGAGGCAATAGCTAATCCAGTAGATGATATTAAATATAATCATACTTATAAAACAGCAAATAAAAATGATTATTTACAATTTGATTTATATTTTAAGCTTATAAATCAAGGTAGTGATACTGCTACATATAATCTATATTTTAAGGATACATCAGGCTTTGAATCAGCTGGAAAAACTAATGTAAAATTAAATAATAATATTACATTAGCTGATGGTACAGCATATTTAAGCGGTCAATCTATTGAGTTAAATCCAGTTGATGCCTTAAGATTAGGTGTAGTTAATCATGAGGACGAAGCATTTGTAGTATATGAACCAAGCGTTGGCCTAGGATCAGCTGCAATTGAAGGAAGCACAGAGGATATACATAATAAGGAATTAAGTATTATGTATAATTATTATAATGCATTACATCCACATGAGCCATTTACTAAGGCTGCAGAGGATGGAGAAGCCTTTGATACAGTTAATACATTTGCTGGTGCAAAGGCCGGAGAATTTGTATATAAGAATAATGAATATAGTGTTATTAAGCTAACACTTGCAATATGGCTAGAGGGTTGGGATGCTGACTTTTTAGCAGGTTTACCAGTAGAAGCAACTAAATTTAAGGTTAATTTAGGCTTCTATATTGAAAAATAGGTATTAACGAAAGTTAATATATAAAAAATCTAGGTAAGGGAGGTATTCATGAAATTAGTAAGAAAACTAGCAGTAAGTATAATTACTGCAATTTGCGTAGCTTTATGCTTTACAGCAACTACATTTGCGTGGTTCTATGTTAACTCACAAGCAGATGTTGATGGATTTGAATTTGAAGCAATGGGTGGCCAAGGTTTCTTAATTTCAATTGATGGAGTAAATTATTCTAATGATTTAACAGCAAGTCAAATGAAAAAGGCAATTGTTAAGGGATATAATCCAGAAAAGTATTATATAGAAGATAATAAGCTATATGATATTAATACTGACGAAGAAGTATCTCAAGAAGCAATTGACAAGATTCTAAAAGAGAATATTTTATTGATGCCTCTTACTTCTAATGATGGTATCACATTAAAGGATATGTATAATTCAGTAGCATCTTCTAATTCAGGAAGATATATGGAATTTGACATATATTTTAAAACGGCATCAGATAGAGAATCTGATGGCTTCAAATATGATATTTATCTATTAGGACAAGATGAAGAACAAATAGATGGAAAGGTTGTTACAAAAACAACAATTTCATCAGAGCCTACACAAATTAATCTAGCTGCAGATATGACAACAATTAACGGTCCATATCGTGGCGGAGATCAAATTAATGTATATTCATCTAATGCACTTAGATTCAGTATTCAAGAAAAAGATAATGTAGCAGCTACAATCTATGAATTAACAAATGAGTATGATTTAGGTAGCTACGCAACTGATTATAGTAAGCAAAACGACACACAAAATGAAGCTAGTCGAATGGAAGAACTAGATAAATTATATAATGCAGATAGAAATGCAATGTTTACTTACTATAACAATTTAAGACCGTTTTCTAAGATAGAAAAGCTATCTTATGAAAACAAACCGGAAACAGTAAGAAATTTAGATTTAGGGTCTCAACCTAAAATCACACACGTAGCTTCTGGTTCCGATTCAAAACTTGTTACATTTAGATTTTGGTTAGAAGGTTGGGATGCCGACTGTTTCGATGGGTTAGCCAATTCTATTAATGTAAAACTTTCATTTACTTCAGTATTAATTACTGAATAGAAAAGAAAAAAGGAGAAAAAATTATGAAATTAAGAAACAAAATTTTAATGTCAGCTGCAGCTTTATTAGCATGTGCAGCAACACTTACTTCAACTACATTCGCATGGTATGTAGTTAACCCTACAGCTAATGCAACTGGTATGACAGGTAACACAGCTACAGCATCTGGTTCAGCTTCTATCTATGTATCAAAAGATGGAAATAACTTCGCAAAGAGCGTTTCAATAGGAACTTCTGATTACATTTTAGGTGGTACTTTAGATCCAATTACAACTGAAAATGGTGTTACATTTGTTGATGTTGATGGTCAAGAAAATACTGCTAACTATATCCAATTTGCAGTATGGGTAAAGACAAGTGGTGACGCTACAGTTACTCCAAAAATTACAACAGAAAATACAACTGGCGCTTTAACTAAGCAAACTGCTTACCAACAAATTACTTCTGCTGTTGCTCCAGGTTCTGAATTCGCAGTTGATGCTGTTCAAGCAATGAGAGTTGCAATTACTCAAACTACAGCTGCTAATAAGGCTGCAATTTCTGTTACAGAAGCTGAAACAACTATCTATGATTTACAAGCAATTAACAATGGTAGTGCAGGTTATACACTTCATGCAGATTCAATCGCTGAAACAGATTTATCAATGAATGCTCATGAATACTATACTCTATTAATGGGTGAAACTGATGCTGCAGGTAGAGATTTCACACCTGCTACTGCTGCACCTTCTTGGGGTACATATGATGCAGTAGCTGATGAAGCTGTATGCTTCGTATTCACTATTTGGTTAGACGGTGCAGATATTTCTTGTTTCGACTCTTGTGTTAGCCAAACATTCTCATTTGCATTAGAATTCACTGCAAGTGCAGCTGCTTAATATTTAAAATAAGTTAATTATTTAAACTAAATTTAAAATCTAATCAATTTTATTCGTAAGGAGGTGTCACCCATGCAAAAGGCTATTAAAAAAGTATATTTAAGTATATTAGTTACTGTCTTATGTTTATTTACATTAACAGCAACCACATTTGCATGGGTTGGTATCTTCACAAACTCAACACTTAGTGATTTCGAGCTTAATTTAAAAACATCTGATTTACAAGAGTATGGAATTGAGATATCTTTAACAGGTGAAGAGGGTTCATTCGGAACTACTATTGAAACAATTGATGTAAAAAGAGAAATCTTAAGAAATAATGGTAGCTACAATATGGATTTATTAACATCAGAGGAAGCAATTGAAAAAGCTTTTTCTACTTATAAGATGACTCAATGTAGTACACAAGTATTATGGAATAATCAATTTTCCAACTTTTTAGATGTGAATAATGCCACAACAAAAGGCTATTTTAAATTTGATATTTATATATCAGCAAATCGTTCTTATGAATCCGATGCAGCATCAGATTATCATTTAGATGCATATTTAACTGGTGATTTACTTGAAGGTAACATTGGTAGAGGCACAATGATTAATGAGTTTATTTACCCATCAGAATTTATTAATCCACTTCCTAATGGAATTCAAGCTGGAACTAGAATAAGAGAGGATGTTAAGTCAGATTCTTCTCATGCGTGTCGTGTCGGTATTCAAAAGTATAACGTAGTTGAAAAAGGAAAGCCAGAAGCGTACGATGTGGATTCTAGAGTAAATGGTTATATTATTTATCAAGATGGTTCTCAATATCCAGTTTATGATCCAGAAACAGGTATATACGACTTTGGTGGAATTTTAGAAGAAAAATATAATTTCGCATTAAAACAATACAACAAGATGTATAGTGGTAAGATATTGCCAGCATGGGCATTAAATCGTAACGATACACAATATGATGTTGATGGAATTAATCAAATTATAGATTCTTCGAAGGATGAAGAAAAAATTGGTATTAATGATATGATGAAGCTAACCTTCTATTTTTGGTTTGAGGGTTGGGATGCAGATTGTCATGAACTAATTGATAGAAGAGCGGTTACACTTAATTTGAATTTCGCAAATTATGTAAGCTAAAAAAATGTCCTATATTATGGGTAGTATCGTTAGCTATTTTACTACCCATAATGTATAGGATGTATTAAAATAGAAATAAGCAAATTAGTAATAGTTTTCTTATTTGTATTTTAATACTAGCGTGTTAAAATATAAAAGATGTTTATGTATTTGATAGTATATCTAATAATATAAATTTAGGGGAAAGGTCCGGTGTTTATTATGTCAAAAGAATTAGAAACTAAACAACCAAAAACAACAAAAGAGAAAGTAATATTTGGAGCAAAAATAGGCGGTAACGTATTATTCTATGCAGTTATTGTATTCTTATTTTTATTCTCATTAATGAATATTAATTCAGCAAAAACTAATGGTATTCCAAATCTATTCGGTAAGGGAATTTTATCTGTTCAATCAGACTCAATGAAGAGATCAGATAAAAATGAAGATTTACCTGAATGGGCTGATTATAGCATTGGTGGATTCGAAACAGGAGATTTAGTAGTAGTTAAGGTATTTAAAGGCTCTACAACTAAGAATTTAGAGGTTGGAGATGTTATTACATTCTATGATACAGCTTTAGAAGCATTAAATACCCATAGAATTGTATATATTCATGAAAGTGGAACATCAGTTATTACACAAGGTGATAAGGAAGCTGAATATCAACCATTTGATAAGAATGATCCACTTGGTACATATAATGGTCAATTAGAAATGACACATGCTACTCAAACTGTAGGTGTAGAAAATATTAAGGGTATTGTTGTTAATGTTAAGGCTGGTGCTGGTAAGACATTAGACAATATTCAACAAAATTGGTTAATTTATTTCGTAGTTCCAGTAGCTATATTATTGTTATTTGAAGTTTATATGGTTATTAAGAATATTTTAGAATTAAAGAATGAAAAACAAAAGGCTGAATTAGCATCTGATAAGGAGGCTATGCTAGCTGAATTAGAAGCTGAAAAAGAAAAGATGAGACAAGAATTACTTGCCGAGCTTATGGCTAAACAAAATCAACAAACTATTGAAGTAGTTGAAGAGGATAAACCAGAAGATAATTCAAATAACTAAAATTTAGATTAGGGAGTGTGAAATTTATGAGTGGATTTTCACAATTTTATGTCCAATTTTTACAGGATTTATGGAATAATATTTGCGAATGGTTCTCTGCAGTTATTAACTTAATTGCTAAGATGTTCTATGGCGACTGGGCAGAGGCTGGCGGTTATTTCGATTCATTAGGTAATGCTATTGGTGATTGGAATGCGTTAGATTATATTGCTTTCATTTTAATATTAATTGTAAATATTGGATTTATAGCTCTTGCTTGCTTATTATTATTCCAATTTATAAAGAGATATGTTAAGTTCTCAAAGAGAGAAATGGATAAGGAATCATTAGTTGAAGAGGTATCTTTATTAAATCAAAAGGTAGTTGAATTAATTGATGAAAAGAATAAGATTCTTGCGATGAGAGTATCTCAAATTGGTGCTGGTTCACAAGGCGTTGTGGATTATGAAAATATTCATAGCGGTAAGAAGAAGGGTGATAAGGAATCAAGATTCTCTAAGCTTATTCAGGTTGACCAAATGGCAGCTGAAAGCCCTAAGATTACAGTTATGAACCAATCAGATATGTTAGATTTAGCTGACTTAGTTGATAGATTCATTGGTTACTCTGCATCACAATTAAAGCTGTTCTATACAAGAGAAATTATTGCTAGATGGTTTGCTGGTCTTGCAACATCTAAGGTACTAATTCTAGAAGGTATTTCAGGTACAGGTAAGACATCGCTTCCTTATGCGATGGGTAAGTTCTTCCAAAATGATACATCAATCATTTCAGTACAGCCTTCATGGCGTGACCGTGCTGAATTATTAGGTTACCTAAACGAATTTACTAAGAGATTCAACGAAACAGACTTCTTAAAGTCAGTTTACGCTGCATCTTATTCAGATACAATTAATTTAATCGTACTAGACGAAATGAACTTAGCGCGTATCGAGTACTACTTTGCTGAATTCCTATCAGTAATGGAAATGCCAGATACTAATGAATGGAAAATCGATATCGTGCCAGTAAGTGAAGCATCTGACCCTAAGAACCTAATTAATGGTAAGATTTTAATTCCACAAAATCTTTGGTTCATTGGTACAGCCAATAAGGATGACTCTACATTTACAATTACAGATAAGGTTTATGACCGTGCCGTTGCGATTGCGATTAATAAGAAGGCAGAATTTATTGATGCACCATATACTGATAATGTATCTATGACATTTGAATATCTTGATGATTTATTCAAGCGTACTCAAAATGGCTTCCAATTATCAGAAATGGCTAATAGTGGATTTGCTGAGCTAGATCAATTTATCCAAGATAAGTTTAAGATTGCGTTTGGTAACCGTATTATGAAGCAAATTAAATTATTCGTTCCAGTATATATGGCATGTGGATTCAGCGAATTTGATGGATTAGATTACATGCTTACATTTAAGATTTTAAGAAAGTTTGAAATGCTAAACCTAACTTTCTTAAAGAAGGAATTAGATGAATTAAGCTTATTATTAGATAAGATCTTTGGTAAGGAGCAATTCTTAGTTTCTAAGGGATTTATCCAAGATTTAAAGAAGATGGCTTAATAATTAAATTGACTATAGGGGTGATTTTATGGCTAGAGGACAATTTAATACAGAAGATGAATTAAGTAATTACTACGCCAAAATTTATGCTCAAATTGAAAATGATACATTAAATGACCCTTATGGTAATTATATTTTACAAAGAATTAAAAGTGGTCAAAAAACAGTATTTAATAAGACTCAATCAGAAATAAGAAACTTCGATATGAGCTTCCTAGATACTATTGAATCTGTGTATCCAGCTATTTTAAAGATAATGAGAGATCCTAAGAAATCTATTCGTTATGAAGAGGAAATAGTTGCAGTTGAGAAGGCTAAAAAGGTAAATTCTCAAACAGTTAGACATTTATCAAGCCACACACATTTAATTAAGGAAATTAAGGGTGATGATGTTATACCTTCAAAGGTAATGACAACATTTGCTGAAGAGGAAATTGCAATCTATGAAAATAGATTTATTAAATCATTAGTAAAGAGAATGGAAATATTCCTTGAGCGTCGTTATGATGTAATGAAGGTATCACTTGAATCATTTGAAACAGAAAGATTAAATGTTAGTAATAAATTTATGATGTCAGGTCAAGAGGTAACTGTATCTATTGATGTCGCTATTAAAAATGACCTTACAACAAATGTTGAAACAACAAAAGAACAATATAATAGATTACTTCATATTCGTGATCTTGTTCAAGCCCTAAAGGGTACAGAATTTATGCGCTCATTAGCTAAGGCTAGAGATGTATTACCTCCGATTATGAAGACTAATATCATTTTACATAATCCAGATTTTAAGCTATGCTATGGATTATGGCTATACCTAGATAGAGTAGATGGTATTGCGACAAATGTTGATATAAGAGAAAAGAGCTATAAGTATTCTCCTATATTTGATAAGGATATTAATGAATGTATGGCATTAGCCTTAACATCGTTCATTAAGAATCGTAATATTGATGGTATTTACGCTTCAAAGAAGCTTCCTCAAGTAAAGGCACCTAAGCCTGAGGAAAATCTAGAATTAACTTTTGAACCAAATCTTGAGGCTGATAATAAGAAGCTTGAGGATTATCAAATGAATGAATTGTTATTAAGCCAAACAGCTAAATTCTTTGAGGCATCTATGGATGGTATGCAAAGAACAGGTAATAACTATTCAGAATCTATAAGAGTTGTTTATAGACAAATGCTAGATATGCTAGATCAAATTTATCCTATGGCATTCGGTATTCCTGATGATGAATTAGAATCTAAGGATTTATATGAGCAATTAGAATATGCTAGACGTCGAATGATGGTATTTAAGATTGTTCGTCAGGCTAAGCAAATGAATATTGCTCGTATGGGTAAGGAAGAAAAGAACATCGAAAAGCTAATGAAGAAGCTTGAGGAAAAGATCAAAGTTCAAGAGCAAAAGGAAAGAGAACGTGCCGAACGTGATAGATTACGTGAAGAGGAAGAAAGACTTGCTGCTCTTGAAAAGAAACGCGCTGAGGCTGAGCTAAAGAAGCGTTTAGAGAAGGAAGCATTACAGCTTCACAAGAGCATCGAAAAACGCAAATTAGAGGATAAAACCGCTAAATTTGATGAAGCTAAGCTTAAGGAGCAAACTCGTATGCTTAAGGCAATCGAGTCAGCTCGTAACTACCTACGCGACCTAAAGGCTCAAGAGGAGGCTGAGGAAGCTAAGGCATTAATGCCAGTAAGACGTAAGGATGAATTTGATGATTTATCTGATGAGGAATTAAAGGCATTATTAGATCAAAACGAAATTTTAACTGATGAAGCTCCTATGGAAGAAGCTGCTACTGAAGAGGTAGCACCTCAAGAGGAAAAGGCTGAGGCACCAAAGAAAAAGAAGGTTAAGAAGGCTGCAGAGCCTAAGGCTGAGGAAGCTAAGCCAGCTAAGAAGAGTACTGCTGAAAAGGATATCGAGGAATTCGATGATTCTGAATTAGAAGCGTTATTAGCGGCTAATGGTATGTTTGGCGATAGTGGATTTAATTTCTCAAGTGCAGATTTAGCTGCAGATGATGAGGAAGAGGCACCACAAGAGGTGATCGAAAAGCCAAAGGCTACTAAGCCAGGTAAAAAAGAAAAGAAAAATGATGCAGCAATAAAGACTACAAAGACACGCGAGGATGAAGCTCCTACAAATGAAATAACAGTTGATTTATCAGATAAGGAATTAGAGGAATTATCTGATGAGGAGCTAGAGGCTTTAATGCTTGCGAATATGCTAGATGATGAAATTCCAGAAGCTAACGCTTCATCTACAACTAATAAACCAGTTACTAATAAACCAACAAGCAATGCATCTGCAGCTCCTATAGAGCCTGAACCTGAACCAGAGTCAGATTCTAGTGATGGTTTTGATGATTTTGAAGATATTTCTGATGATGATTTAGATGCATTACTTAAGGAAAATGGTCTTATTTAGTGGAAAAAGAGAATAAAGTAAGTAAAATTATAGGCTATGTAATAAGCTTTCTATGCTTAATACTATGCCTATATATTACTTTAGAAGTAATAAATGCCAATAATGACAATAGACCTCCTAGATTATTCGGATATTCAGTATCATATGTACCGACTAATTCTATGGAGACAGAAATTATGGCTGGGGAATATATATTATTTGTAAAAACAACCTTTGATGATGTAAAAGAAAATGAAATCGTTGTATATAGAGCAAATGATGGCAAATATATTGTTCACCGTGTTATAGAAAAGCATGATGATTATTTAATTGTTAAGGGTGACAATAATATTGCTCCCGATGATGAGCATATAACGAAAGATATGGTTTATGGTAAGTATATTATGGTAGTAGGGTTTATGAGTATATTCAGTAATGGAATTGATAAAAATTTAATATTCTTTATTTTAGTTATTATTTTTGTGTGTATGATTGCTATGCAGGCATTCTCTATATTTGTTAAGGGTAAAACTGATGAGATTAAGAAAAATAATGAGGATCAAAAGGAATTACTTCGTGAGCAAATGAGGAAACAAATTCTAGAGGAAGAGCTAGCAAGATTAAGAGAAGAAAACAAAAAATTATCTGAAAAGAACAATGAGTAAAATATGAGAAAACCCACTATTTATATGGAAAATAGTGGGTTTTCTTTATTTAAATTATATGTATTTTTTAATTTTATCCAGGTCTATTATTGTGTATAATTTATTCTTATTTGCTATTATACCAGCGTCAATTAATCTATTTAGCTCATATGATAATGATGGACGCTCTACATTTAAAAAGGCGGCAAGCTCTGTTTTAGTGTAGGGTATAATGAATGATAATTGATTATTTCTTTTATATTCGTTATATAAATAGTAACATAATTTTGATTTAATAGATTTATGTGATAATAATCTAATATGCTCATTAAGTGATATGGCAGAGTCAGATATTAACGCTAAAACATTATATAAAATTGTAGTGTTTAGTGTCATTAGCTTTACTAAATCTTCCTTACTGATAAGTGTAACAGATGTTAATGTGTCAGAATAGAAGGTTGCTTTATAAAATGGATTAGATGAAAATATTAAATTTAAACCGATGTATTCGTTTTGATTTATTATCCTAATTATGTTGTCATGACCATCTGAAAAGCTTTGCTTCGCAGTAATTGAGCCACGATTTACTAGTATAATTGATGAGCATAAATCACCCTCGTTTACTATAGTTTCTCCTCTTAAATATTCTTTTTTAATAGGCTTTATTTTCTTTAATAAATTGTTTTTTTCAAGTTCTGAGATGTTAGTAAAAATGTTCATAAAGGTACCCTTTACCCCTCATTTTTCCAAGAAAAATAGAGGTTATCCTTTCTTTTTAAATTATATCATAT
>JAZQVB010000158.1:0-2127 GCA_045631605.1 Anaeroplasma sp. | reverse complement strand
TCCTTTCTTATAGAATACTAAATATATAATTAAACAAATTACTGTTATAGCGTATAACGGAATCATAACATAAGCACCAAAAATTTTATTTTCTACTATCGTGTTAATTAATGAAAATATACTTACTACTGCTAAGCAAAGAAACCCGATAAATCTAAATATATTTTTCATGTTTTTTTGTCCTCCAAATTATTTTTTGAACTTCACAAGTATTATACCATTTCTCTAAAAAATAATCTAATAATATAGATAAAATAGTCCTAATTAAAGGACTATAATAGCCAGCTAATATAGATAAATCATATACTTAGGAAATGCTATTTCTAGCATCTCCTAAGATTTTATTTTATATTAATTTTATAATCATTCAAAATGATTAATCTTTGTAAATCGCAATCATATGCGATAAATATACATTCATATTGTCCACTTAATGGGGAAATGTTATATTCATTATTTGTAATATTAAAGAATACGAAATATTCAAAAACTTCAGATTCATATTGAATATCCAATGGTAACAAACTTTTAATTTCAGGTTTTAATTCTTTTTGCCACAATTGATTATTTCCGATTTCTTGTTCAAACACATCTTTACTTTCACTATTAATAATTTTTAAGTAGCTTATATTGTATAAATCTAATTTATTTGTTGCTACTTTAATATCATCAGGAATTTCAAAATTGATTTTTTCTTCAATAGTTGATACCTCATTAACATCGTATGAAACGGCACTATTAAAAACAAATCTATATGAACCAAAAATTATTAGCAATGGTAAGCAAATAGATGAAATAATAAAATTCTTCTTATATTTTTGTTTACTATTCTTAAGTTTGAATCCAATTAAAATTGATAAAATTCCTATTGGAACAAATAACAACATCACCCAAGAATATCTTATTATCCCCGCAACAGCAAATATATTTGACTCGCCAATCATACTTACTAATGAAAATGAAAGCATTGGAGTAATTAAAGTTGTCCAGAATAATATATTACCTAAAGTTCTTTTTTTATCCATATTCTTATCCCTTTCTATTAAGCTGGTTGTAACCCTGGAACAGGACTAGGATCACCTGTTGTAACAAACTTATAAATCCAGTAAATTACTGCTACAAGGCAACCAGTATTTACACCCACAGTAAATCCATCCGTTTTAGTCATTCCATTTCCTAAATCTGTATCCCAGCCAAATGTAATAGAGGTACCACCAATTAAATTAATGTTTGCTCCAATACTAAAATTTCCAATACTAACTTGAGCACCAATACCTACAGTTTCCAAGTACGCTTCTACACCCAGAATATCAAATAGATTTATTCCTACACCAGCATAATATGTTGTTCCAAACCAGTTCATTACATCAGATGTACTTCCCGCAAAAGCATATAACATTCCAGATTGTCCTTGTGTATGTGTAACATAAGAAGAAAATCCAATTCTTCCAAAAAAACTAGTAGCAATATCTGGCGAAGTATCCCATCCAGCAGATGTTCTTAATTCATATCCAAACAAATTAAATCCACTAGATTTTGATGATAATGTTTTAGCAATTTGTTTAACTACATTAACACTTATTTTGTTTCCAGTAAAGCCACCTGAAGAAATAGATGGAATAGTAATTGAACTAACAGAGGAAACGGGTCTTTGTTTGTAATTCACAGGATTATTCATGCAGTACGCATATAAGTTCAATCCATTGATACTTTCAGGATCTAGATATTCAATGCTATCAGGCGAAATCCAACGACAAAGTTCAGGTGAATAATATCTAGAGTTGCAATAGAATAACTGAGTTTCACTATCATAATAGTATCCTTTATATCTAAATGGGTTACGATGTCCTAATGATAAGTTACTACCAGTTATTGTTTGATTATCTCCATATGCATTATGGTTATATTGTACTACTAGATTACCATTAGTGTCAACGATTCCTAATATGTTTTGAAGTACATCTCTTACATAATAATATGTTGTTGTTTTGTTTTGAATGAATCCATATAATAATCCATTATTATCATATAAGAAATCTAATCTATCATTAGAGTTCTTATATTCTGTAATTAGTCTATTTCCTAAATAGAAATATTGTGTTGTTTCAGATCCTGAATCTCTATCAT
>JAZQVB010000157.1:0-1197 GCA_045631605.1 Anaeroplasma sp. | reverse complement strand
CTATTTATGATTTAAGATTCATAGAGCTATTAAATAAATATAATTTAAAATGTACATTTAATTTAAATTCAGGTATGGATGATTATGTGTGGTATTTAGATAATTTTCCTATTAGAAGATTAGTATTAAATGATGTGAAAGATAAATATGAGGGCCATGAGGTGGCCTCACATTCATTAACTCATCCATATTTTTCTTCATTAGATAAGAATGAAATTATAAGACAGGTTAATGATGATATAAACAATTTATCTATTATTTTTAATAATGATGTTGTAGGGTTTGCTTTCCCATTTACTGATCAAACTGAGGATAATATTCAAGCTGTTAAGAATAATGTAGGATTAAGCTATAACAGATATTCATGCTTTAAAAATGATTATAATCATATAGATAGATATCATATTCATATTAATGCTTTATATGATGATGTAGATATTTATTCTAAATTAGAAGATTTTAAAAGTAGTAATATAGATAATTCATTATTTGTAGTTGCTGGTCATTCGTATGAATTTGAAGTAAAAAATGATTGGAATAAAATAGAAGAATTATTAAGATATTTAGCTAATGATGATATATTAATAGTTAAGACTATGAGGGAAGCTGTTGAAATAATATTTTAATTGGGTGATTTTATGATATTAAGCTTAGGGTTAATTCTGATTTTAGGTATTGGGATTGGCTATATTTTGAAAAAAGTGAATATTCCTGGATTAGTAGGAATGATAGTTGTTGGATTAATTATTGGTCCTTATTGCTTAGGATTAATAGATGATTCATTACTGGCTATATCTGCAGATTTAAGAAAGATTGCCTTAATTATTATTTTAACTAGGTCTGGATTGAATTTAGATGTTGAATCATTAAAGAAGATTGGTAGACCAGCAATATTATTGTCTTTTTTACCTGCAACACTTGAGATTATAGGTGTAACGTTAGTAGGCATGTATTTACTTAAAATAGATGTATTTGAGGCTATTTTACTTGGTACAGTGCTTGCGGCTGTATCACCAGCTGTTGTATCACCAAGGATGATAAAACTAATTGATGAGAGGGTAGGAAGCGATAAGGAAATTCCTAAGATGATTTTAGCTGGCTCATCAGTAGATGATATTTATGTTATTGCGTTATTCTATACATTCTTAGGAATTGTAGAAAATAATAGCTTTAATGGTATGATGCTGGTATCTATAC
>JAZQVB010000156.1:0-2541 GCA_045631605.1 Anaeroplasma sp. | reverse complement strand
TAAATTACATTCTTACCTTCATTTAAATTAACCTTAAATTCTACTTTAGATGAATAAGAATTATAGTTCCAATCTGCAGGACATGCTGGGAAAGCTAAATATTTATTAGTGCCATTAATATTCCATTTATAAGTTGCGTTTGATCCAGCAGCACCATAATATGCTACTTGAAGAATATATTCGCCAGCTTCACTTGCTTCTACTACCCAACCTGGTGTTGATAAGTAATCATCATCTACTGATAAAAGATTTCCATCAGTACATCCTGCAGCATCAATAATACGAATATTTTTATCCGAATAATTTCCTACTACATCTCTACACCATTCTGCTTGAATTCTACTTCCATCAGCTTTTAAATGATTATACATTTCATAATCTTCATAAGGATCATCTAAGTTAAAAATAGCAATATAATCAAAGTTAACCCATGGTCCACTTGCTTTAATAGTGATAGTATTTTTACCTTTCTTTAGATTAACATTTAAATCTTTAGCGATTGGCAAACGCTTAGTATCTTTACACCAACCATTTAATACATCTAATGTATATTCTTCTTCATTTCCTTCATTAATTTTAACTTTCATTTTAGGAGCACTACCACCAGTATAATAACCAATAGCTAAACGATATTCTCCTTCATTTTCCATATTAAATTCATAAGTAATTGAACCAGAATCTCCAGCATCAATTGCTTTACCATTTGATGCATTTGAGTTATTTGTAATAAGTGTTAAATTTTTAGCAAAGTCTTCAGCTTCTAAATGTGTACCTAAAACATAATTATTTTCATTTAAAGGATTTATATTTAATCCTAATAATAAACCTAATAAAACTAAACTTTTCATATTTGCCTCCTATACAATACCTAAAGGTGATATTCTAAAATATTCTTTTGTGTTTTGAGGATAGTGTTTATCAATCCATAACCAATCTTGACCTTCCATATTTCCAAAGCCATCTCTTCTATCTTTAATATAGGCTTTTTCATAAGGAGATTTATATGCAAAACATACATTGATAATTACATCTTCTTTTGTATTAACATTTAACGATTCAAATGGTACAAATAATTCAAAAATATATTCATACTTATATCCATAATCTGTATATTCATCAATTCTATTAATAGTAACCTTACTATTCGTCTTCATATAATAAGGAATTGGATTATTATGTCCACTTACATAAATATCACTTTCTACCCCATTATCAACATCAAAACCAAAACGATACATTCCATCTTTAATTACTGAATCACTATAATCTAAAGGGTTAGTATCAATCATAACTTCAACACCATCATTCAACCAAATATTATCATTATTTCTTGAATAAACTTTATCATACATATTTGAATAAATATAAACACCTTTATCATCATAGTAAGATTTAAAGTAGCCTCTAGTTACCTCGTTTTTGTTATTAGCATCAACTTCAATTAATTCTACTTTATTTTGATCTTTATATTTTTCATCATCTTTTAATGCAGATATATCTACATCAACATTCTTACCATCATAGATAAAACCTTCACTCATACTATATTTAATCCAACTTGTAGGGAAATTATGAGCCATACCTTTTCTAGTAAACCATTTTCTAGTTGTATCTAAGTTTGATGAAGTATTATTAAATGCTGGCATAATTGATATTTTTTTAGGTGCAGCATCTAAATTAAATGCTTTATAAGGTATAAAAGTCTCTACGCTATATCCTTTTGCACCATTTTCTTTATTTAATTCTCCATCAATATTTACCTTAATTTCACACGGTTTATAATACATAGTCCATTCATATGAACCACTTAAATTATTACCCACCCATGTTTGAAGTTGTTCACCTACTGAGATACGAATTTGTAACATTGATTCAGTTACTTTATTACCTCTTTTTAAATAATCTAAACTTAAGCATTCATCTGGATTTACATTAATATGTAATTCTACACCATCATTTTGATATAGTTGCTTATTCTTAGAATACATAACAGTAGTATCATTTACATTTTGATAAAAATACCATCCATTTTTACCTTCATATACCTTCGTAGATAATGTTGTTTGAAACTCTGGTTCATATATTTCAAACACTTCTAAATCCTTATAAACATCTTCATTATCTAATCCATCTAATATCATATCTTCATCTTTTGAATAATTGATAATTCCACCTTTATCATAAGAACTATTTTCAAAAGTATATTTACCACATGAAGTTAAAGTAAGGATAGATAATAAAATTAAAGCCATATTCTTTTTCATTATTTACCCACCACCTTTATTTCATTTAAATAAATGATTTCTTCACTAGATAATTTTATTTCAATTTTATTTGTACTCAATTCATCAAATTCATATATAAATGAACTAATAGGAATCTTAAATAAATAATCATCATCCCCGTAATATTTTTCATTCATTTTAATATTTTTAATATGCTTATTATTAATCTTAATATCATCAATTTTCTTTAATGCATAGTCAAAATTTGATGAATCATAAATCATAATAGCTCGTATAATTTCTTTTTTATCAAATT
>JAZQVB010000155.1:0-8883 GCA_045631605.1 Anaeroplasma sp. | reverse complement strand
GGCTTAACAAAGGAAGAATTAATTTATTCATATTATATTAATTATTTTGTTATGCCAGTAAAATATACAAAGGAAGAAAGAATATGTAATGGACTAGCTAAGCTATTAGAAAATAAATTTAGTAAGTATTCATTATATATGTACAAGAATGAATATGAAGAATGTAGAAGAGTATTAAGTTTGTTAGGATATCCTGTTAATGAATATGACAGTATTATCCGAAGCTTCAAAATTAATAATGATTCTGAGCTTTTGGTTAAGCGTGAAGAAATCGCCTCAATGTTTGAGGGAGCTAATAAATCAAAGGCAATAAGACTAGTAATAGAAAACATTTTAGAAGGCAATATTTCTAATACTAGGGATGAAATATTGGATTTGTTGAGTAGGTGTTTTTAATATGGAAAAGAAGATGTTAGCCTTTATTGATTCATTTGAATTAATAACCATTTTAATAGATAAAAAGCTTCATAAAAAGAATAAAAGATTTTATCTTGATGAAGATGGAAAAAAACGTGAATTACAAATATTAGCTAAATATGAGGAAGCTGACTTTTATAAATATTCAGTTAAATTTATAAGAGGAATTGAGCTTCATAAGGATTATTTAATAGAGGATGAATTTGGCAATTCTACAATGCTATCAAGTGGTAGTGTTGTAAGAACTCAAGAATTTGAGGTTAGATTTAAATATGATGGTCCTTTAGGATTTGAATATACTAAGGAGCAAACAACATTTAGAATTTGGAGCCCTGTTGCTAAGGAAATAATTCTAGAATTACATCAAAATGACGAGAAGACTCTTATACCACTTAAAATAGGTAATTATGGTGTTTGGAGTGTAGCTGTTGAGGGTGACCTAGAAGGAGCTAAGTATTTATACCATGTAAGAGTATTTGATAAGCTAGAGGTTATTAATGATCCATATGCATTATCAAGCTCAACAAATGGTGAATACAATTATGTTATTGATATTAATAAGTTTTATAAGATTAAAAATAAGAAGCCACATTTTAGTGGAAAATATACAGATGCGATAATTTATGAAGCATCTGTTAGAGATTTTACATGCGAGCTAGAGAGTGAAAATCAATATACATTCCTAGGGTTGTGTGAAAATCATGTTAATAAGCAAGGCGAATGTACAGGCTTAGAATATATTAAATCACTTGGTGTTTCACATTTACAGCTGCTTCCGACATATGACTTTGGTGGAGTAGATGATGAAAAGAAGGATGAGGATTATAACTGGGGATATAACCCTGAGCAATACTTTATTCCATGTGGATGGTATTCTTTAAATCCCGATGATCCATATGAAAGAATTAATGAGCTATTAAAGCTAATTGATAAAGCTCATGAGCTTGGCTTAAGAGTTGTAATGGATGTAGTATTTAACCATGTTTATAAATGTGAATTCTTTGCATTTGATCATTTAGTTCCAGGATATTTTTATAGAATTGATTTAGATGGTAAGCTTAATAATGCAACAGGCTGTGGTAATGTTATCGCAACTGAAAAATATATGGCATCTAGATTTGTTTGTGATGTATTAGAATATTATGCTAGAATATTTAAGGTTTCAGGATTTAGATTTGATTTAATGGGTCTACTTGATATAGAAACATTAAATAAAGCATCAGCTATGCTAAGAAAAATTGATAGAGCTATTATGCTTTATGGTGAGGGCTGGAATATGGACAATCCTTTACCAGATGAGAAAAGACCTCATATGTTTAATCATATAAAGATACCTCATTATGCATTCTTTAATGATAGATTTAGAGATGAGGTAAGAGGTAGCCAATGGCATAAAACTGCTGGATTTGCCTTAGGTATGGCAAGATCTAAGTATGAAATAAATAATTTAGTTAAGGGCTCTTGTATCGATTATTATAAATTTGATGAGCCAATGAAGACTATTAATTATGTAGAATGTCATGATAATTATACAATGTATGATTATGCTAGATATTCATTAGGTAAGGATGAATCTAGTGCGTTAGATGCATGTAGGGTTGCACTTGAAATGATTATTATATCTCAAGGTGTACCATTTATTCACGCTGGAGAGGAGTTCTTTAGAACTAAGCTAGGCGTTGAAAACTCTTATAATGCAAGAGATGAAATTAATAAATTTGATTATAGTAGAAGAAATACATATATTCAAATGGTAAATACAGTTAGGGATCTAATTGCAATCCGTAAGGAATATGATGTATTTAGGCTATCAACAAAGAAGGAAATCCAAGCTAGGGTTCATAGCCTAGATGGAATTACTGATAGCAGTATGGCAGGATTCTTCCTAGAGGGTGATGATTGTGATTTCTTTGTTGTAATTAAAAATGATCATAAGAATTCAAAAATTAGACTTGATAATACAACAGCTATTTTTGATGGAATTAAGCGTATTAGCATAAGTAAACAAGAATATGTATTACCAAGACCTGGTGTATATATATTCAAAAAGGAGAAGGAAAATGGAATTTATAGGAGAAGTTAAGGCTATAAATACATCAGACGGTTATTATAATCTTGCGGTTATAAACAAGGAAGGCAAATCTATGAATTTAAAGATTAAGCCTACAAAGGATGTAGTTATTGGTACATTATATAAATTTGAATACAATGTGGTTGAGGCTGAAAGAGTTAGCTATTGGATTACAAGCTATACTAATGTTTTGAATCTTCCTTTTGAAGAAAGGGATGCTGTATTAAGAGAATATTATAAATCATCTCCATTAAGCTATGAAGAGGCTAAAAAGGAAATCGAGGGATATTTATCACAATTAGATAATTCAATAGTTAAGGAAATTACAAAATATTTAATTAATAAATATCATGAGGAATTCTATTTATTCCCAGCCGCATCAAGAATGCATCATGCATATGTAGGTGGACTAGCTTACCATTCAATTGGTATGCTTCACTTTGCAGATGGATTTATTGAGAATTATCCTTATTTAGATAAGAATTATATCTATGCAGGTATAATGCTTCATGATATTGGTAAGGCTGTAGAGCTTACTGGTATTGTAAATACAGAATATTCTGTTAAGGGTCAGCTTCTAGGACATCTAGTATTAGGTGCATTAGAAATTGAAGAGGCTGCAATAAAGCTAGGATATAAGGACACTAATGAGGCAATGCTTCTTGAGCATATGCTTATTTCTCATCATGGTGTTCCACAATTCGGTTCAGCTAAAAAGCCTATGACTGCTGAAGCCTTAGCGTTATGGTATATTGATACTATTGACTCTAAGTTTAGAGTATTAGGAGAAGTATTAGACGGCACCGAAGCTGGAATGTTTACAGATCCTATTGGAGTATTAGATAGAAGTAAGATTTTCAAAGCATAATTACTTCTTGAAAACTATACTGAATTATATTATAATGTATATGTTTATAAAAAATGATGATGAGGACCATAGTAGGATGATACTATTTAGAGAGAGGATAGCATGGTGAAATATCCTTATAGTTAACCTATGAATTCACCCTTGGAATGACACTAATACTGTCCGTTTTTCCGCGTTAAGGAGTAATGAGTGCTATAGCTATGCTATGGAACTAGGGTGGTACCACGATAATTCGTCCTTAGATTAATTTCTAAGGACTTTTTATATTATAAGGAGGATTTTATGAATCAATTAGAGCAATTAAACAAAATTGTAGAGGATTTAGATTTAGAGCTTAAGGATATTAATGATTTAAATTCATTACAACAAAAGAAGGCCTTATATCTTGGCAAGAAGGGACCTCTTGCCCAAGTTATGGCAGGAATGCGTGATTTATCTATTGAAATGAAAAAAGAAATAGGTATGCAATCTAACAAGATTAAGGTTGAATTAGAACGTAAGTTTGAAGAAAAGAAACAAGAAATTGAAGAGGCTATTATAGCTAAGAAGCTTGAAAGTGAAACTATTGATGTTACACTTCCAGGTGTTAATATGAGAACTGGTGGAATTCATCCATTAAATCAAACAATTATGGAATTAGAGGATTTATATATTGGTATGGGTTATACTGTAGCTGAAGGACCTGAGGTAGAAACAGATGAAAACTGTTTTGAAAAATTAAATTTACCTAAGGGACATCCTGCACGTGATATGCAAGATACATTCTATATTAATCCTGAATTATTATTACGTAGCCAAACATCACCTGTTCAAGTAAGAACTATGCTTGAATGCAAGGGTGAGCCAATTAAGATTATTTGTCCAGGTAAGGTTTATAGAAGAGATGCTGATGATGCAACGCATTCACATCAATTTATGCAATGTGAGGGTCTTGTATTAGGTACAGATATTACATTAGCTGATTTAAAGGGTGCTTTACTTGAAATGGCTAAGAAGATGTTTGACGCTGATAGAGAAATTCGTTTACGTCCATCATTCTTCCCATTTACTGAGCCATCAGTAGAGGTTGACGTATCTTGTGGATTATGTGGCGGTAAGGGCTGCTCAACTTGTAAGGGCTCAGGCTGGATTGAAATTTTAGGTGCTGGTATGGTCAACGATAACGTATTAAGAATGTGTGGATATGACCCTGAAAAGATTCAAGGCTTCGCATTTGGTATCGGTGTTGAAAGAATCACTATGCTTAAGCATAAGATCGATGATATTCGTAATTTCTATACGAATGACGTAAGATTTTTAAATCAGTTTAAGGAGGTAAAGTAAAATGAAGGTTTCTAAGAACTGGTTAAAGGATTATTTAGATTTATCTAATGTAACAGATGAAGAATTATATAAAATAATAAGCGCTCACGTTTGTGAAATCGAAACAATGAAGAAGCTTGTTAATGCTAATAACCTAACTATTGGTCATGTTTTAGAATGTGAGGAACATCCAAATAGCGATCATTTACATGTTTGTCAGGTTGAAATTAAACCAGGTGAGGTATCACAAATAGTTTGTGGTGCACCTAACGTTTGTAAGGGTGCAAAGGTAATCGTTGCCTTACCAGGTGCAGTATTACCAGGAGATTTTAAGATTAAGCCATCTAAAATTCGTGGTGTAGAATCAAATGGTATGCTATGCTCACTTCAAGAATTAGGTATTGAAGAAAAGTATGTTGATGAAAGATTTAAAAATGGTATCTATTTATTAGATGATGATGCAGAGGTTGGTGCATGCCCATTAGAATATTTAGGCTTAGACGATGTTGTTATCGATTTAGGCGTAACATCTAATCGTTCAGACCTACTTTCAATTGAGGGTGTTGCATATGATGTTGCTGCCGCAATGAATCAACAGGTAATGCCTATTTATCCTTCAATCGAGGTTGAAGAGGAGAAAAATCCAGTTACTGTTAAGGTTGAAACTGAGAAGTGCTATAAATATCATGCAAGATATTTAACTAATATTAAAATTGCTGAATCTCCACAATGGATGAAGGCAAGATTAATCGCAAGTGGAATCAGACCGATTAATAACGTTGTAGATATTACTAACTTCGTATTATTAGAAATGGGTCAGCCATTACATGCATTTGATGCTGACAAATTAGGAAATACTATCGTTGTAAGACAAGCATATGATGGTGAAAAGCTATTCACGCTTGATAATATCGAAAGAGAATTAGATTCTAATGACATCGTTATTACAGATGGCGAAAAGGCTGTTTGTGTTGCCGGTGTAATGGGTGGTTTAACAACTGAGGTTGAAAATGATACAACTAGTGTTATCCTTGAGGCTGCATATTTTGATCCACTATCAATTAGAAAAACATCTTCTAAATTAGGATTAAAGAGTGAATCATCAACTAGATTTGAACGTAAAATTGACTATGATAGAGTTGAACGTGCAATGGATTACGCTGCACAATTAATGCAAGAGCTAGCTGACGCTAAGATTTTAGATGGTGTTAGCAGTGATGTTAAGGTTGTATTAGAGCCAAAGGTTGTTCGTATTACAACTGCTAAGATTAATTCAGTTTTAGGTACAGATCTATCTGATAGCTTCGTTAATGAAATTTTTGATAGATTAGCATATCCTTATGCTAAGGAGGGTGATTTATACTACATTACATTACCTTCTCGTAGAATGGATTTAGAGGAATCAGTTCAAGACATTATCGAGGATGTTGCAAGAATGTATGGCTACGATAATATCCCTACAACTATTGCTAAAACTAGAGATAAGGGTGCATTAACATATGCTCAAAAGAGAACTAGATTAGTTCGTCAAATTTTATCATATATGGGCTTAAATGACTGTGTATCTTATTCATTAATTAATGAAGCAGATTTAGGCTTATATGTAGAAAACATATTACCAGCGATTAAGGTAATGATGCCACAAACAGAGGATAAGGCTGTAATGCGTCAAAGCCTACTTAATGGTTTAATTGAGGCTATTCAATATAATAAGGCTAGAAAAAATGATAATTTAGCTTTATTTGAAATTGGTAAGACATATAGCGAGGATAAAGAGGAATTAAAGCTTGCTGTAGCTTTAAATGGTATTTATACATCTCATTTATGGAATGGATATAAGCAACCTGCTACATTCTATGTATTAAAGGGTATTTTAGATGCATTATTCGATAAGCTATCATTTAATGTATCATATGCTCCATATACAGACATCGCTTCATTCCATCCAGGAAGATGTGCTCAAATAATTCACAATGGTAAGCCAATTGGTGTAATTGGTGAATTACATCCTAAGTTTGCTAAGGAGCACGATGTTCAAGGTACAATTGCTCTTGAAATATCTTTAGAGGATATTATCACAGAGGAAAATGTACTTAAGTATCATCCAATTAATAAATTCCCTGCAATTACAAGAGATTTAGCTATCGTTTTAAAGAAGGAAATTCCTGCAGATAGCGTTGTAGCATTAGTTAAGCAAACTGCAAGAAAGTATTTAACTAAGCTTGAAATCTTCGATGTTTATACAGGTGAAAATGTTCAAGCAGATGAAAAATCAATCGCATTCTCTATGACATTTGAGGACTCTACTAAGACATTAGAGGCTCAAGAGGTTGATAAGGTAATTAACTCAATCTTAAATAGATTAGATAGAGAATTAGGTGCTAAATTGAGATAATTTCTAAAAGTCAGCGGAAGCTGGCTTTTTATTTTTTGTTGAAATAAACATAAAAAAAGTGTATAATATGGCGAGAAATTAGGTGATATTATGAATAGCATTTATGGATATACAGAGGATATGCTAAAGGCATATCTAAAGGAAAAAGGTGAAAAGCCTTTTAGAGCTAGTCAAATAATTGAATGGATTTATAGACATAAAATTAAATCATTCGACGAAATGACTAATGTTAAGAAAATATTTATTGAGCAATTAAAATCAGATTTTACATTCAATGCACTTGAATGTGTTACACATCAAAAATCTTCAGATGGTACACAAAAATTCTTATTTAAATTAGAGGATGGTAATCTAATTGAAACAGTATTAATGTGTCATGATTACGGATATAGCGTATGTGTTACAACTCAGGTAGGATGCAATATGGGCTGTCAATTTTGTGCTTCTGGAATGAAAAAGAAGCTAAGAAACCTAGAAGCATCTGAAATAGTGCTTCAGGTATTAACAGCTGGATTGTTAGCTGATGTAAGAATATCTCATGTAGTAGTTATGGGTATTGGTGAGCCATTTGATAACTATGATAATGTTATTAGCTTCTTAAAGATAATTAACCATCCTTTAGGATTAGAAATAGGAGCTAGACATATTACAGTATCAACTTGTGGATTAGTTGATAAAATATATGAATATTCAGATTTTGATCTTCAGGTTAATCTTGCGATTTCATTACATGCTCCAAACAATGAAATTAGAAATCAAATAATGAATATTAATAAGGCATATCCTATTGAAAAGCTAGTTGAAGCAATTAAATATTATATTAATAAAACTAATAGAAGAGTTACTATTGAATATATATTACTTCAAGGAATTAATGATTCTAAGGAGAATGCTAATGAGCTTGCTAATTTACTTCATGGATTAAATGTATACGTTAATTTAATTCCATATAATGAGGTAAAGGAAAAGCCTTATAAGAGAAGTACAAAGGAAGATATGGTTCAATTCTTTGATGTTTTAAAGAAAAGAAGAATTAATGTTCAGCTTCGTAAGGAGCAAGGCGGAGATATTGATGCTGCGTGTGGACAATTAAGAAGTAAGCATCTTAAAAAGTAGTATAATTAAATAAAAATGTAGAAGAATAATACTGGTGATATTCATGAAATTCTATAAGATAATATGGATATTAAGTGGTATTATTCTTTTATTTTGGTGCTATTATCTTTTTGTTTCGCCGAGATTATTTAAAGAGGAAGAAATAAAAATACCTAATGTTGAAAATCTAAATATCGATGAGGCTATAAAAATATTAGATGATAATAGCATTTTATATAAAATTAGCTACATATCAGGAGAAAACGAAGGAATAGTAAAATATACAGTTCCCTCATATGATATTAATATATATAAAACATATGTTATTGATGTATATGTTGAGGTTATGCCTAAAGCCTCATATCCATCCTTTGAAGGATTAATATATAAAAATAACATTAGCTTAATCGATGATTTTTGTAATAAATATAATATAAACTATGAAGTAGAATATGTAATAGATGAACATGGTATAGACAATCAAATAATACACCAATCTATTCCTTCAGGGACATTGGTTAATGAGGGAGATACGCTAATTATTAAGGTGTTAAATACAAATGAATGCTTTAATATGCCTAATCTAGCAGGTATGAATATAAATGAGGCTATAAAATTATTATCTGAATATAATTTTAAAATTACTATAAATTATTACTATGCACCTATTAATGAGGATTTAATTATTTCTCAAGAAATAAAAGAGAATACTATATTAAAAAGGAATGCCAGACA
>JAZQVB010000154.1:0-1585 GCA_045631605.1 Anaeroplasma sp. | reverse complement strand
ATTTTTCTATTTATTATATACTATTGGATTTATACTAATTCCATTTATTTTAAGCTTTATACCGCGACTTGAAATACATAATGATATTAGTGCTAGAATTATAGTATATACAACCTTATTGATTAATATATTTATTTTAATGAATCTAATCATATTAATAATAATAAAGATGAATTCGAACGTTATTGAAGAGGCTTAAATATGAAAATAGGACTAGTTTTAGGCGGTGGATTCGCTAAAGGAGCTGCACAATGTGGCTTTTTGAAGGGTTTATTTGAATATTTAGATCGCAATAAAATAACAATGATGTCAGGTTCATCAATTGGTGCGTTAAATGCCTTAGCGGTATCTAAAAACACCTTAGATAAGATGGAAAATCTATATCACACTCTTGATATAGTTGATATTAAATCATTAAGGAAAGAACTGAAAAATAGATTTGTTGATAAGGTTTTAAATGAAATTTTAGATTCTGAAAATAACCTAGATATTCCTATTTATATTACAGGTACGAGTATCGCAACGTTATCTACTCATTACTTTTATGTTGATGATAATATACCGAAAAAACTATTATATGATACATGTAATATCGCTGTAACATTCCCATTTGTTAATGGTGTTTTCACAAGAAGATGTAACCATTTTTACATTGATGGAGGATCTACAGATAACATTCCTACCCTACCATTTAAGACTCATAAGGTAGATTTATTATTGATTTTACATGCATATCCAAAGTATTTGCCACCACTTGATATTGTAACTGATGATACAGTAGTAATTGATGTAGATGTTACAGCTAAGTGTGATAAAATGTATACATATTCGTTTAAGCATGATAATTTAGTTGCTATGTACGATTGGGGATATAAATATGGTTGTGAATTTGGTAGCAGAGTGTTTAAAGATATGGATTTAAAAAATATAAAGCTAAGTGGTCAAGAATTCATAAGAGAAGGCCTTGAAATAAGAAGATATAGAAAATCAACACTTACAGCAGCTGTATTTTTTAATAAGCTAAATCAAGTAAGAAGGATTAGAAAGTAAGGATACCTAAAACGGTATCTTTTTCTTTTAAATTGAATTGTAAAATAGTATAATATTAATGGTGATTGTAATGAATATTGAAGAAAAATTAGTAGAATTATTAATTAAAAAGGAATATACAATAGCTTTTGCTGAATCATGTACGGGTGGCCTTTGTGCTGCTATATTAATCAATGCGTCTAACGCATCTAAGGTAATTTCTGAATCAATTGTAACATATTCAGATGAGGCTAAAAATAAGTATTTAGATGTTAAATTTGACACGATAAATACTTATAATGTCGTTAGTGAAGAGGTTGCTAGGGAGATGGCAATTGGTATGAAAAATAAGGCTTTATCAAGCATTGGAGTAGGTATTACAGGAGCTTGTGGACCTAGTAGCTATGATGGTATTCCAGTTGGAAAAATTTGCTTTGGATTTTGTATAAATGATAGTGTTTATACCACAACAAAATTGTTTAAAAATACAGGAAGAAATGATATTAGAAAAGCTGCAGTTAAGTATGTTTTTGAGTATCTAATAGGTGTCCTAAAT
>JAZQVB010000153.1:0-21037 GCA_045631605.1 Anaeroplasma sp. | reverse complement strand
GGCTTCAAGAAAAATTAAAAGGCATGACACCTAACGAGGTCAGATATCATGCCAATTGTAACTTTATTTACTTTTAATTATTTTTTATACACCGTGTCTACTTGACAAGGGGCAGTTCACAATTCATTTTGTTGTGCTCTTGTTTTATGAAACCATCGTATCTAAATCATATTCAGCAAATAAAGAATAAAGCTTACCTGGAATTTCAGCATCATAATATGTTCCAAATTCTTGATATTCCTTTGTATATATAAATGCCTTTTCCTCTAGAATATGAGCTAAATCTCCTCTTTTATAAGGTAATAATACTCTTGAACGCATAGTAGAAGGAGAAACCTCCTCAAGTATCGCGTTCATTAATTCATCTAGATTTAATTTAGATATATTTGAAAACGGAATTGATTTATGACCTGGTGTTGTAATACCCTCATCAATTGTTTTATCCCATTTATTAAGTAAGAATATAGAAGGTATGTTTGTTGCCTCTAAGGATTGTAATACCTCTAAAACCACATTTAATTGTTGATTTAAATATTCTGTTGATGTATCTACAACATGAATAATTAAATCAGCATTTTTTATTTCCTGTAATGTTTGATAAAATGAATTAACTAAATTATGTGGAAGCTTAGATACAAATCCGATTGTATCTACTAGCATAAATTCTACATGCTGATATTTAATTAATCTATTATACGTTGAAAGCGTGGCGAAAAGCTGATCCTTTGCGAAAACATTCTTTTTATCATCTATTCCACAATGATTTAAAATTGTGTTCATTGTAGTAGATTTACCAGCGTTAGTATATCCAACTAACGCAACAATCGGAATATCATTTCTTTTTCTTTTCTCTATTTGTGCTTCCTTCATTTTCTTAGCACCTGCAAGCTCCTCCTTGATATGGTTAATCTCGGCCATTAGGTGTCGTTTATCTAATTCTCTTTGTGTTTCACCACTACCACGTGTAGCAGTAGAGGCGCCACCACCTATACGTGATTGCTTTTCACGCATAAATTGAATTCTAGGAAGAAGGTATAAATTCTTAGCTAATTTAATTTCAAGCTTAGCCTCCTTAGACATTGCGCGAAGCTCGAATATTTTTAAAATTAAATAGCTTCTATCCATTACCTCAACCTTTAATATTTCTTCACAATTTCTAAGCTGAGCTGGAGAAAGCTCATCATTAAAAATTACTAAATCAATATCATACGCGTTTATAGCGATAATAATTTCTTGAAGCTTACCGCTTCCCAAATATGTTTTTGAATTAGGATAATCAAGCTTTTGATAAAATTTATCTACAACCTCAATATCTAAGCTTTCAGCTAGATTTTGTAACTCATCTAGTGAATAATCTATATCATATCTATCTTGTTTTGTGCTTACACCAACAAGTAATGCTCTCATAATATCACACTCCATGTCTATTATACCATAAAATATTGTATATAAGATAGGTATAATAAATTACATAAAATACCAATTTTTTTCAAATCTAATTGTTAATACTATAAGTGTAAAGATAAATGGAGGTTTATTATGAAAGGAAAAATCTTTAAATTTACAAAATATTTAGCTTGTTTATTTGTTGTAGGATTAGTATTTATATTAGCTGGCTGTACAAAGGAACCAGTAATTACTATGACTACACCAGTACCAACAACTACAAAGACTGTTCAACCAACAACAACGAATACTCATGGTACAACAACATCTAGTATGCATACAGCTACTACAGAGGCTATGGAATAAATAAGTTAATATAACACCAAAAATTGTCAATTTAATTGGCAATTTTTTGGTATTTAAAGATAAATTTTATTTAAATATTGTATTTCTCTAAAAGTATTAATTCATATTCAAAAGCATATACTACTCTTAGGAGTGTGATAACATGGAGCTAAATGCACGCGCAAGAAATATATTAGAACTTGCACGAAAATATTCAACTAAATATAAATTGAGCACAATGGGTAGTGAATTTTTGATTCTAGCAATGTATGAAACAGAAGACAGCCTGTGCCATTTTTTACTTAATGAATACGAGGTAACAAAGGAAGAAATATTAGAGCATACTACTAAGATATTTATTCTTAGAAAAAAAGAAGGAGAATACAATAAGGTACTTGAGGAAATAATTAAGCAAGCTTCTGAGCTAGCGTTAGATAAGCCAATATCTGAGGAGCATTTATTTATGAGTGTTTTAATGAATAAAGGATGTATCGCTACAAGTATTTTAGAATCTCTAGGATTGAATATTGATGATTTAATTGATGATGTAAGGGAAATATATGATTTTAGTAGTTCATCAACAGATGAACTGCCATATATTAAGAATATAACTAAGCTAGCTAAAAATAATGAGCTACAAATATTTGTTGAAAGAGAGGAATATCTAAATAAAATTGATGTTATAATGCATAGAAGATTTAAAAATAATCCGCTTTTAATTGGAAATGCAGGTGTAGGTAAAACAGCATTAGTTGAAGGCTATGCTTCTAAATTAGTCAAGGAAAATGCTGATATTTCAATACTTTCACTCAATTTAACAGCGATGCTTGCAGGTACTAGATATAGAGGAGATTTTGAGGAAAGATTTGATAAATTTATAAAAGAAATAGCATCAAGACGTAATGTTGTAATATTTATAGATGAAATTCACACAATAATGGGTAGCGCAACAACAGAGGGTAATCTTGATGTTGCAAACATGCTGAAGCCATTTTTATCTAGAAGTGATATAAAACTTATTGGAGCAACAACATTAGATGAATATCATAAATCTATAGAAAAGGATAAGGCATTATTACGTAGATTTCAGCCTATTTTTATAAAAGAACCATCTCTTGAGGAAACAAGGAAAATATTATTTGGTATAAAATCTGAATATGAAAAATTTCATGACATAGCTATATCTAATGATGTTTTAGAATATCTTATGTATCAAAGCGATAAGAAAATAGTTAGAAGATATAGGCCAGATAAATGTATTGATATATTAGATGATGTTATGAGTCAATGTAGCATATCTAATAAAAGGGAAATAACAAAGATTGATGTAGATAAGGTTATAGAAGGAGCTGGAGGATTAAATGAATCCTATCAGCCTAAATATACAGAGCTTGAAAAATATATATGGCTTTATAAAATGGATTTAATTGATTCAAAGCCTATGCTTAAAATATCGTTTAAGGGCAATTCATTTTCTTATAAGGAATTAATAGATGATATACTTAATATTTTTAATCTAGGATATGAATCAGTATTAGAAATAGATTTAAATTCCTATAAGGATTCTGTAATGCTTACAAGCCTTATAGGAGCGCCTCCAGGATATGTTGGATATGATGATGAGGGAGTAATCCCTAAGCATTTATTAGAATATCCTATGGCCATTTTATCATTCAAAACATTCTCAAAGGCCTCATCAAATATAAAGGGATTTATACTAAATATGATGAATAAAGGATCATTCGTTGACCAAAGAGGAAGAAAAATAGATTTGAATAATACAATAATAATCCTCGAAGGAATAGCCAACAAAAAGGATATAGGCTTTAATTATAGTAAAAATAAAAATGAATCTATTTTTGATTTGGAAATAGAAGGAATAAATAATGACTATAAATTAAACTCTAAATATGAAAATGCCCTTAAAAGATTATCCTATGAGGTATCCTTTGATTTTGATATAAATTTCGATAACAAGAATAAGGTTGATGATTATTTATACAATTTACTTAAGGATAAAAAGAAGGGTAGATTTAAGGTAAAAAAAGAAGAATTAGAAATTTGAAAAATATTATTTTCCTTGTATTTTTCTAGGCTTATGAATAAAATTCAAAAAACTCCTGCTATAGTGTGCTGGAGTTTTTTAGTTTTAATTTATTATTTGACAATATTATTTATGTAATCTATTGTTGCATGTTCCTTAGCTATAATTTTACAAGGATTACCAATGACAACAGAGTGTGATGGAACATCACAATTTACAAATGAATTCGGAGCTATTAAAACATCATCTCCAATAGTAACATTCCCGACTATTGTTGAATTTATTCCAATCCATACCTGATTACCTATTGTTGGAGCTCCTTTGCGTGAACCACGATTTTCTTGGCCAATTGTTACACCTTTGTGAATATTAACGTTATCACCTAAAACTGCTTTTGGATTAATAGTTATATTGTGAGGATGTCCAATATATAAACCCTTTCCAATTTTAGTTTTCCAAGAAATTTCCATACCGTGTTTATTGCTAATTAGATGGAATCTGAATAGATAATAATAGCGTAGTATTTTGCTTTTGCATGTACTTATTTTTCTAAAAAAATAACTGAATTTTTTACAATATCTTTTAGGTTTATTTGAACCGTATCTATTAATATCGCTTTTGTATAATTCTTTAAAATTAGACATAGACAATCACTCCTTATTTAACAAAATTATATCACAAAAATTAAATATTTTCTATTAAATGAGTTTCATTAATGGTTTTTTATGAGGAATATTCATTTATTATATATTAATATAATAAAAACTTGCAGTTTTTTTTATATTCCATTGAGTATATCATTTAATAATGATATAATGAAACAATAGAGAAGTGTTTACACTTAAATATGAGGTGCAGTATGAAAAAAGAAGTAAAAGAATACCCAGTGAAGACGATTTTAATTAATTACAAAGAAAAACCTTTTTATGAGTTTTTAAAAAGAACAATGGACATTTGTGCATCAGGATTAGGAATTATACTTTCATCTTGGTTGATGCTTATAATTGCAATTTTAATTAAATGTACATCTAAAGGTCCAGTTTTATATAAATCGATTAGATACACAAAGAACGGAAAGCCTTTTGTATTTTTAAAGTTTAGAAGTATGGTAGATAAAGCTGAGGACTTACATGAGGAAATGATGGAACAGGATAGTGGTAACTCTGATGGAGTAAGATTAAAAATCAAAAACGATCCAAGAGTTACAAAGATTGGTAAATTTTTAAGAAAAACATCACTAGATGAATTACCACAATTATTTAACATCTTCGGTGGTTCTATGACAATTGTAGGTCCTAGACCAGCAATTGCAAGTGAAATTGAAAAATACAGCGATAGAGAAATGCAAAGATTACTTGTTAAGCAAGGATTAACTTGCATTTGGCAATGTAGTGGTAGAAGTAATATTTCATTTAAGGAACAAGTTGAAATGGATATTGAATATATCGAAAAGCGTGGCTTCTGGTTTGATATTTGGTTAATTCTAAAAACAATACCAGCAGTATTATTTGCTAAGGGGGCAGAGTAAAATGAAAGTCGTAATTTTAGCCGGAGGATTTGGCACTAGAATTAGTGAAGAGTCTCATCTGAAACCAAAGCCAATGATTGAAATTGGAGAATTACCAATTTTAGTTCATATTATGAAAATTTATGCATCTCAAGGATTTAATGATTTTATTATATGTGCAGGTTATAAGCAGCACATAATAAAAGAGTATTTTGCACATTATTTCTTATACAACAACGATGTTACATTTGATTTTGAAACAAACCAAAGAATTATACATAAGCGTTCAAAGGACAATTGGAAAGTAACAGTTGTGGATACTGGTTTACATACACAAACTGGTGGCAGAGTAAAACGTATTAAAGATTTTATTGGCGATGAAACATTTATGTTAACTTATGGCGATGCGGTTGGTGATATAGATTTGAACTTATTGTTAAATGAACATAAGAAATCAGGAAAAATCGCAACTATGTCAGTATATAATTTTGGTCAATCTAAAGGTGTTGTTGATTTTGCTGAAGATGGAACTATAAAAGCATTTAGAGAAAAGTCTGACTTAGATGGTGATTTGATTAATATTGGTTATATGGTTGTTGAACCGGGTATTTTTGATTTGATTCCTAATGATCAAACTCCATTAGAATCGGGACCATTAAATTCATTAGCTAATAGTGGACAGTTAAATGCATATATTCATAGAGGCTATTGGCAATGTATGGATACTCTAAGAGAAAAAGAAAGCCTTGAAAAATTATGGACTTCAGGTAATGCTCCGTGGAAAACATGGGAGGATTAGAATATGCTAGATTTATCTTTTTATCAAGGAAAAAAGGTATTAGTTACAGGACATACTGGATTTAAGGGCACGTGGTTATGTAAAATATTAATTAATGCTGGAGCGAATGTTTGTGGCTATTCGTTAGAACCACCTACTAATCCGAATATATTCCAATTATCTAAAATTGAAAAAAGTATGAAGTCAATAATTGGAGATGTAAGAAATTTTGATTATTTGAAAAAAGTTTTTGATGAATTTGAACCAGAAATAGTTTTACACCTAGCAGCTCAACCAATTGTTAGAGAATCGTATAATAATCCTGTATATACATATGAAACAAATGTGATGGGAACTGTTAACATTTGTGAGTGTGTCAGATTAACAAAATCAGTAAAAAGTTTTTTGAATGTTACAACAGATAAAGTTTATTTGAATGATGATATTCCTGATCATCCATTTCATGAAGATGAACCATTAGATGGATACGATCCATATAGTAATTCTAAATCTTGTAGCGAATTAGTAACACATAGCTATAAGAAATCATTTTTTAAAGAAAAAGAGTGTTCTGTTTCTACTGCAAGAGCAGGTAACGTTATTGGTGGTGGAGATTTTGCAAAAGATAGAATCATTCCGGATTGTGTGCGTTCTATTGAAAATGGCAACGAAATTGTTGTTAGAAATCCACATTCAACAAGACCTTATCAACATGTATTAGAGCCGTTGTATATTTATTTAACTATTTGTCAAAAGCAATATAAAAATAAAAGTTATGAAGGATATTACAATGTAGGACCGGATGATTGTGACTGTGTAACTACAGGTGATTTAGTTGATATGTTTTGTAAATCATGGGGGAATGGATTATCATGGGTTAATAAACATGATGGTGGTCCACATGAAGCAGCATTTTTAAAATTAAATAATAATAAAATTAAGGACGTTTTTGGTTGGAAGCCAAAATGGCATATGGATGAGACTATAAATAAAATTGTCGAGTGGACAAGGGTATATATAGAGAATAAAGATGATATTCCATTAGAAATGGATAAAGAAATAAAAGAGTTTTTTGAGGTATAGTATGAAGGCAATAGTAACAGGTGCTAATGGTTTTGTTGGTAGCGCAGTAGTGAAAAAATTAATAGAAGAAAATATTGAGGTTTTAGCTATCGATTTATCTTTTAGTGAATCTAGACTGCCGCAATCAAAATTAATAAAAACACTTGAAGCTTCAATTGCAGATATAAATAAATTATGTATTAAAGATAATTATTATGATGTGTTTTATCATTTTGCGTGGGTTGGCTCTGCTGGTCCGCTGAGAGCAGATGAAAAGGTACAAACTCAAAATGCTTTATGGACAGTAGATTGTCTTAGATATGCAGCGAACATTGGATGTAAGAAATTTGTTTGTGCAGGTTCTATAATGGAATATGAGGTTCATGAGGTTATGTATTCTCAAGGTACAAAACCTAATCCGGCATATATATATGGTGTTGGCAAGGTTTTAGCTCATGAATTGTGCAAACCAATCGCAAACCAAATTGGAATAGATTTAGTTTGGGCTTATATTACTAATGCTTATGGTGTAGGTGAAAAATCTCCAAGATTTATCAATACAACTTTAAGAAAAATTATTAATAAAGAACCATTAGAATTTACTGCAGGAACACAAAATTACGATTTTATTTACATCGATGATGTTGCGAATGCATTTTATTTGTTAGGATTACATGGTAAAGCTAATAAAGGATATATGATAGGTAGTGGAACAGCTAGACCATTAAAAGAATTTATTATTGAAATGTGCAATGCGAACGCACAAGATAATGCACCTTTATTTGGAAATGTTCCATTTACTGGTGTAAATGTTTCAATTGAAACATTTTCAATTACAGAATTAAAACAAGATTGTAGTTTTGTTCCAAATGTAACTTTTGCTGAAGGAACAAAGAGAACAATCGATTGGTTGAAAGAGGTTGAATAATATGCAAAAATGGAAAATACAAGAACTTGATATGAAAGGTGCATATATTATAGATCCTTTTTATGCCGATGATAATAGAGGTGGATTTCTTAAAGATTATTCTAAGGAATTATTTGAACAAAATGGGATTAATCATGATTTAAAAGAAGTTTTTTATACTATTTCACACAAAGGTGTTATAAGAGCAATGCATTTCCAAAGAACTAAGCAACAAGCTAAATTAGTTCGTTGCTTAAAAGGAAAAGTATATGATGTAATAATAGATTTACGTAAAGATTCTTCTACATTTTTGAAATGGCAAGGATTTTATCTTTCGGAAGAAAATATGAAAGAACTTTTAGTGCCAGAGGGATTTGGTCATGGATATCTTGTTTTAGAGGATTCTATTGTTTCTTACAAGTGCAATGAAAAATTTTATGGTGAATATGATGGTGGTATAGCCTTTGAAGATAAAAATATGAATATTGTTTGGCCATTTGATGAAATTGGCGGAAGAGATAAGGTTATTATCTCTGAAAAGGATTTAAATCTTCCTTCGTTTGAAGAATTTATGAAAAAATACGATAGCTTTTTAGAATAGGAGGAAAATTATGCCTATAGTGTCAATTATAATGTCTGTTTATAATACTGAAGAATATTTAGAAAAAGCAATTGAAAGTGTATTAAATCAGACTTTCACAGACTATGAATTTATCATTGTTAATAATGGTTCTACAGATGGTTCTAGCAAAATTATAGAAAAATTTAAAAATAATGATGAAAGAATTGTTTTGATTGAAAATGAAAAAAATAAATTCTTATCTGAGGCGCGAAATCAAGCATTAACAATTTCTAAAGGTAAATATATTTACGTTATTGATTCTGACGATTATATAGAAGAAAACACATTAGAAACAATTCTTTCTATTGCCGAACAAGATGAATTAGATTTAGTTGTATTTGGTTGGTTTATGGAATATTATTTTGAAAATGAATTCATTTCATTGCCGGTAAAACCTGAATATTTGATTTGCAAATCTCAAATAGAATTTAGAGATAATGCTATTAATTACTTGAATCAATCAATTTTAACAGTTCCATGGAACAAATTATATAAAAAAGAGGTAATTGATAAATTTCATGTATGTTATAGAAATACTAAGTTAGAAGATCACCATTTTAATATGGATTATATCAAGGATATATCTAAAGTTGGATTCATCTCGACACCATTTTATCATTATTTTAGATCGAGACCAGGAAGTGAGTTGAACTTCATTTATAAATTTGATTTATTTCAAAAGAAAAAAGAACATTTTCTACATACTAAAGAAATTTTTGAATACTGGAAAATTGAAAATGAAAAAACATGGGTGATATTGCATACATATTTTGCTGAACGAATTGTACAATGTATTCAAGAAATAATGGCCAATGATGCTTTTTCTAAAAGGGAAAAGAATATTAAAATTAATGAAATATTTAACGATAAAGATGCTAAAATATCAATAAAAAAAGCAAAGTCACAGTCTCTGATGCTGAGGTTGATGCTAATTCCACTAAAAGCGAGATTGAAATGGTTATGCAAATTAGAAGCAAGTGTAATTACTTGGTATAAAACTAAACATAATGATAAATTTGTTAGATTACGAGCTAACAAGGTTAATAAATCAAAAGTATAGGTGATTATAATGAAAATTTTAGTTATTTTTACATGTCCATTTTGTAATGATGGTATTTCCAACAACATTATGAATTATTTTACATATATGAATCATGATATAATTCAAGCAGATTTTGTAGCAAATAATAGTGATGTTCCACAAAAATGGATAGATAAGATAACTTCATTTGGTGGTAAACTTTATATTATAGAAAATAGAAATTCTAAACCACTACAATATGTAAGAAAGTTAAGCAAATTGATAAAATTAAATAAATATGATATTGTACATGCGCATGGAAACAGTGCAACATTGTATACAGAAATGTATGCAGCCAAATTAGGTAAATGTCCAATTAGAATAGCTCATAGTCGTAATACAAAATGTAATCATACAATTATCGATAAGTTGTTGAGACCATTTTTTTATAAAACTATGACTCATGGATTTGCATGTGGAGAAGATGCAGGAAAATGGTTATTTGGCAAAAAAGAATTTAAAGTTATAAAAAATGGAAACGACATCAAGAAAAATTCTTTTAATAAAGACATGAGAGTTAAATATAGAAATGAATTTTCTATAAGTGAAGATACTGTTGTGTTGACGCATGTTGGTTTTTTTGTTGAACAAAAAAATCATAGATTTTTAATAGATATGTATAAAGAACTTATTTCTAACACCAATGGAAAATATTTGTTATGCTTAATCGGCACAGGTAAATTGATGGATGAAATAAAACAAAAGATAATAGATTATAACATTAATGATAAAGTTTTAATTTTAGGTAATAGAGATGATGTCTCTAATCTTTTATCAATGTCAGACGCTTTTGTATTTCCATCGTTGTTTGAGGGCTTACCCAATGCTTTAGTTGAAGCCCAAATTTCATGTCTTAATTGTTTTGCTTCTGATAAGATTACTAAAGAAGCCAATGTTTCAAATAAAGTAAACTATATTAGCATTGATGAACCCAATAGCATAAAAAATTGGGTTGAAGCAATTAAAAATATGCCAATAGTAGATAGGAACGAAATACAAGATGAAGTGATTTTTAATATTAGAAATAATGGATTCGATATAGAAGCCAATGCTAAAGATTTAGAAAACACATATTTAAGTTTAAAGAAATAATTTAAGGAGGACCGTATATGTTAAATAAAATAAAACATTTAAATGAAATAAGGAAAATATATGGTCTATTTTTTTTAATAAAAATATTTTTAAACAGGTTGATATCTAAAGAAAGATATAATAAATGTGTTTATAAGAAATTATTGTATGAATATAGAGAAATGTTAAGCAATACTTATGTATCTGATTTTGATGAAAAACAAAGTGAACAAATAAATGTGTGGATTTTTTGGTGGCAAGGGTTAGAAAATGCACCTGAACTTGTGAAAAAATGCATAGATTTAATGAAGAAAAATTTTAACTCAGAAAATTATTCTATAAAAATTATTACGCAAGATAATATAAAGGAGTTTTGCAATTTTCCTGAATATATTTATAAAAAAGTTGAAAATAAAAGTATTACATTAACGCATTTTTCTGATTTGATTCGTGCAAATCTATTATATTCATATGGTGGTTTATGGATAGATTCAACGGTTTTAGTTTTAGAAAATGTTGAAGAAGATATTTTTAAAAATGTAAATTTTTTCACAATCAAATACGTAGAACAAAGTGATAAAATCGTAAATAGTAGATGGACAGGTTTTTTTCTTTATTCAAAAAAGGGATACAATCTTTTTAAATTTATGAATGATTTTTTCTTGAATTATTGGGAAAAAAATGATTATTTGATAGAATATTTACTTATAGATTTTGTGATAGCGTTATTTTATGAGAAAAATGAGGAATTTAGAAAAGATTTAGATTCAATACCGGTCAACAATTCACATATATGGTGTTTGTTAAGGGAATTGAACAAACCATTTATTGAAGATGATTGGAATAAATTTACTATTGATACTAAATTTTTTAAATTGTCATATAAGACAAGTATTAACAAGGGTAACTTGATGGAAAGTCTTAATGGTAATAAGACATATTGGGGACATATAAAATGTTTTTTTAGGTGATTGGTATGAAAGAAATTAAAGTTCTGCATATCATTGGTGCACTAAATTTAGGTGGTGCAGAAACAATGATAATGAATATATTTAGAAGTATTGATAGAAATAAGATCGAATTCGATTTTTTCTTGTCAGGAAATAAAAATGGTTATTATGAAAAAGAGGCAATTGAATTAGGTGCTAATATATACAACATGGGAAAACGAAGAAAAAAACCTTTGAAATATATAATCGAGTTGTATAAATATATAAAGAAAAATAAATATGAAATAATACATATTCATGCTACTGATGCAAGAGATGGGTTGGCAGCGGTTGTAGCTTTTTTTGCAGGAGCTAAATATAGATTTTTATATAGTCATAACACAGCAGGACAAAGTAAATTTAAACAAAGAATAATGAGAATATTATTTATGCCGTTTGTTAATAAACCTCAAGCATGTTCGAAGGCGGCTGGATTATGGATGTTTGGGAAAAAGAAGTTTGAAATAATACCATTGCCAATTTTATGTGATAAATGTATATATGATAAAGAAATGAATAGTAATTTTAAGCGTGATAATAACTTATATGACTGTAAAATAATAGGTAATATAGGTAGATACCAAAAACAAAAGAATCACATTAGATTATTAGAAATTTTCTCTGAGATTATAAAAAAAGACAGTTCTTATAGATTAGTATTAATTGGAGATGGCATTTTGAAAAATGAAATCGATAACAAAATATTAGAACTTGGATTGAATGGATATGTTTATCAATTGGGACAATTAAATTTTGCGTGTTCTAAGATGAGTATATTTGATTGTTTGTTATTTCCATCACTTTATGAAGGATTTCCCACTGTTTTATTAGAAGCTCAAGCTAATGGATTGCCAATAATAGCATCATCTACTATTACGCCAGATATTAAGCTTACCGATCTTGTTTGCTTCGAAAATTTATCTTCATCAAACGATGAATGGATTAAGTACATTTTTAATTTAAAAAGAGATGAGTCTAAATGTATAGAATATAACAAAGTTATTAGTTCTATATATGATATTTCTAAAGTTAGTAATCTATTTGCAGAGATATATATGAATTGCAAAAAAAATAAGTAGAATAGGATGTGTATTATGAACGGTCTAGTAAGTATTATTGTGCCTGTTTATAATGTTGAAAAGTATTTAAATCAATGTTTGGGAACACTAATAAATCAAACATACAAGAATATTGAAATAATAATCGTTAATGATGGTTCTACTGATGATTCATTGCAAATTTGTAATGAATATAGCGCTAAGGATTCTAGAATAAAGTTAGTTTCTAAAAAAAATGCTGGATTAGGGTATGCTAGAAATACAGGATTAGAACATGTTACTGGTGAATATTTGATATTTGTCGATTCTGATGACTATATAGAATTGGACATGGTTGAGAAATTATATAGTAAAGTTACTGATACCAAATCAGATGTATGTTATTGTTCATTAAAAAGACATTATAATGATGATAATATTGTAAATATTAGTTCAATCTATGAAGAAAGTATATTTGAAAATGAGCAAATAATTGATAATATACTTTTGAGAATGCTAGGTAATAAACCACAATTTAATGATGGAAGTTATTTTTATATGTCTGTTTGGCACGCAATTTATTCAATTGACATAATAAAAAAATATAATATACAATTTAAATCAGAAAGAGAATATTTATCAGAAGATATATTTTTTCATATTGATTATTTGACAAAGGCTAGAAAAATAGTTTGTATTCCCGATTGTTTATATGTATATAGAGTCAATCCTAATTCGCTATCATTAAAAAAAGACAAAAATAGATTTATAAGAATATTAGATTTTCATTCTAAGTTAAAAGAGGAATTGTCAAAACATTTTCCGTTAGAAATTTATCACCAAATTGAATTGGGTTGGTTTTTGAGTTTAGTCATTGGAATAATTTTTTCCATTTCTAAAAATGATACAAAATTATTTGTAAAAATAAAAGAAATAAGAGAAATATGTAAAAATTATAATGTCAAAAATGCTATAAATGAATATTCTTATCACCTTGAACTTAAAAAAAAGAGGAAATTATTCATTCAATTAATGAAAAGAAAATGTGCATTATTAATGTATTTAGCTATTAAGATTAAAAATCATGAAAGGAAAAGATAATATGCGAATTTTAGATGTAATAAATAAAAAATATTTAGATATTATTTTTTCAATAAGTGTATTTTTTGTTACGTTTGTTACGATATGGTATTTGCCTAGCTATAATTTAATTAGAAATTTTTTGTTGATACTTAATGCTATCTACTTAGTGGCAATCTATATTAAGAATTTTAAAAGTATTGTGCGTAAAGAAATAACTTGTTTTGATGTGCTAGTGTTATTATTTTTAATATACACATTTATAAATGCTATGCAAAATAATGGTATTTCGACACAATATAGTAATTTTTCAGTAACATTTGTTCACTGTTTTTCCTTGATTGAATTGTTATTATTCTTAAAATATCAAACATTAAAAAAAGAATTTCATTTCACATTGAAAATAATTTTATATTTTAGTGTATTTTTGATACTGCTAAATGATTTATTGTTATTTGCAGCTCCGAATCTTTCTTTTTCAATAGAGTCTAATGTATATTATATGTTAGGAAATAAATTTCATTTGGCTGAATTTCATATACGAACAGCAGTATTATATATGATATTAGCTTTTACGGATAGGAAAAATAGATTTATGGATATAAAATTGTTAGTTTTAATAATCCTATCTTTTGTAATAGCACTTTACACTGATTGTGCTACAGGAGTAGTTGAAGCAACGTTGTTACTAATTGGATGTATTTTAGGTAAGCATTGGAAAAAAGTTATTTCTAAAAAGAGATTTATACTTGTTACTATGTTATTAATGGCATTATTTCCAGTGTTATATAAATATATTTTAGAAATTCCTTTAGTAGAATGGTTAATAGTAGATGTGTTAAATAGTGATATATCATTAACACATAGAACTCATATTTATGAAAATATATTTGAAATTATTTCTCAAAGGCCGTTATATGGTTTTGGTTATAATAATTCGTATAGTATAGTATCTACTTTGCTAGGTTTTCCTAATTCACAAAATGCTTTTATTGATATGATTTTAGAGCGAGGAATAATAGGGTCAATGTTGTTTGTTGCTGTAGTAATAAGTGCCTACAAAAAATCCGAAAATGGGCCTTATGGAATGTATTTATACATTTTTATATGTGTAATAATTGGTATGATTGAAATAACGTATAATACATCGTTTATAGGATGTTTAATATTGTTATATTTTTTAAAGTTTAATTCAGAAAATAAGATAATAAGTTATTAAAAAGAGATTTAATTATGGATAAGAAGAAATCATTATTAAACGTTGCGGTGAACCTTATTTTCAAGGTTTTGTTGATGTTTGGTGCAATAGTTGTAAAAAAAATAGTAATAAAATATTTAGGTAATGATATAAACGGGTTAAATTCTCTATATTTAAGCATTATAGGAATTTTATCTGTTGCAGAATTGGGAATTGGAAGTTCAATAATTTTTTGTATGTATAAACCTATAGTTGAAGGCGATAAAAAAAAGGTTTCTGCATTGTACAATTTGTATAAAAAAATGTATTATATTATTACTATTGTCATATTTTCCCTTGGTATAGCTTTAATGCCGTTTTTACATATTTTAACTAAGGGATATGCAAATGAACATTTAAGTATATATTGGACATATTTTTTAATGCTTATATCAGTTGTTATATCATATTTTTATAGTTCTAAAACATCATTGATAAATGCTCACAAGAATAATTATATTACTTCAACAATTCATTCGGTTGGAATGATTTTGCAATATCTTTTACAAATTATAATTGTAATTATTACAAAATCCTTTGTTTTATATTTAGTTGCAAGAATTGTTTCAATTATTATTCAATGGGTGATTACCGAAATAATATCAAGAAATAAGTATAATGAAATAATTGTAACTAGAGAAAAGATTGATGAAGAGACAAGTAAAGAAGTTAGAAAAAAAGTGAAAGCAATGATTATTCATAAAGTATCATCAGCTTTAGTTAATACGTGTGATAATATCATTATATCAGCATTTTTGGGTGTGGTTGTCTTAGGCAAATATTCTAATTATACTACTATAATTGTTGCTATGTCTGGAGTTTTGGCGCTATTTTTCACTCCATTAACATCAGTTATAGGGCATTTTTGTGTTGAAAATGATAAAAAAAGCACACAACAATATTTCAAATTTTTCAATACAATTAATTTCATATTAGGAATAATATTTTTTGTAGGCTATTATTCTGTGATTGATGAAGTTGTTTACATTTGTTTTGGTGATGATTTGGAATTATCACGCAGTATAACATTTGTTATAACTTTTAATTATTTCCTACAATATATGAGAAATTCAGTTTTATTATTTAGAGATGCCACCGGTACTTTCTACCATGATAGATGGAAACCGCTTATAGAAGGTGTTTTGAATATAATATTATCAATCTTATTTGTATTAATATTCCCACAAGAATTAAAGGTTGTAGGTGTTATAGTAGCAACAATTATTACATCACTTTGTATTTGCTTCACAGTTGAACCCTATGTATTATTTAAATATTCGTTTAATTCATATCCAAACAAATTTTATTTTAAATATTATTTTGAAGTGATACTATTTGTATTAACTTTGATTTTAACGGATTTTATTAGGTTGGATATAAGCTCAGTATATAAAAGTTTCTTTGTGAACGGAATGATTTCGGTTGCTTTAACTATTATACCTATTTGTATTATAATAAAATTAGATAAAGATTTTAAAAAATGTTTGAAAAGTTTTTGGAAAACAAAAAAATAGGAGGACAACTATATGGATAAAGAATATTTAAAACAACATTATATAAAACATTATGGTGAATCTGATACAATTAAATATTCATATTGTCCATATCGTATTTGTCCATTAGGTGCTCATGTAGACCATCAATTGGGAATAGTAACTGGATTTGCATTAAACTACGGTATAGGCATTTCTTATTCAGTTAATGATGATGGATTATGTCAACTTGTAAGTCATAATTTCAAATTAAGAAAAAGATTTTATATAAATGATTTTATGGAAAAACTAGATGACTGGGCAGATTATATAAGAGGCTCAATTAAAATATTACAAAAAGAAGGATATAAATTAACAAAAGGTATTAATTGTTATATATATGGTGAATTACCTATTGGTGGTTTATCATCATCAGCAGCCATAATAATAGCTTTCCTACAAGCTATAACAAAAGCTAACGACATTAATCTAACTGCTCAACAATTAATAGAATATTCTTATTATTCTGAAACAAAATTTATGGGAATGTCTATAGGTAAGCTAGATCAATCATGCGAAGTATTATCTAAAAAAGATAAGTTATTAGTATTAGATACTAAAACAGGTGAATACAAAACAGTAGAAAAAGAGAATAACTCTACACCATATGCATTTTTAATAATACATTCTGGTGCCGAAAGATTATTAGCTGGTTCTAAATATAATGTAAGAGTTGATGAATGTAAATCAGCAGCTTATTATATATTATCTATGTCAGGACAAGGACATAGAAAGTACAATGATGCATTTTTAAGAGATATACCATATGCCTTATTCACAAAATATAAAGATAATTTACCTGAAAATTTCAAGAAAAGAGCTTTACATTTCTATAATGAAAATGATAGAGTTATAAATGGCGAAATTGCTTGGGCTAATGGTGATATTGTTACATTTGGTAAGCTTGTAACTGAATCAGGTAATTCATCAATTGAATTATATGAATCTGGTTCAGATGTATTAATAGATTTACATAACATTATTACATCAACACCTAATGTATATGGTGGAAGATTTATGGGCGGAGGATTTAATGGAGCTTGCCTAGCTATTATAAATCCAGAATATGCTGAAGAAATAATGGAAAGTATTAAATCTAGATATATTGAATTACATCCTGAATATAAGGATAAGGTTCAATTAATACTTTGTATATCTGAAGATGGGGTTGGTGAACATTTATGATTTGTATATTATTATGCGCTGGATATGCAACTAGAATGTATCCTTTAACTGAAAACTTCCCTAAGCCATTATTAACTATAAAAGGTAAAACAATTATTGATTATTTAATAGATGATTTAGAAAACAATTCATCTATTAGTAAATATATAATTGTGTCTAATCATAAATTTATTAATCATTTTAATGAATGGAAGTTTACAAGAAAAGAAAATATTCTAGTATTAGATGATGGCAGTACTTGTAATGAAAATAGATTAGGTGCTGTTAAGGATATATGGTTTGCGATTGAAAAGGAAAATGTAAATGATGATATTATTGTACTTGCAGGAGATAATTTATTGGATTTTTCTTTGAAAGGATTTATAGATTTTTCTAAAGAAAAAGAATCTAATGCAGTAATGAGATATTATGAAGGTGAAAAGAATAGACTACAACGCACAGGTGTTGCAGTTATTGATGATAATGAGAAAATATTAGAAATGGCTGAAAAGCCACAAGAGCCTAAATCTAATTGGGCAATACCTCCATTTTATATTTTTACTAAGGAAAGCTTAGTAGAAATTAAAAATGGTATAGATTCAGGCTGTAAGGTAGATGCTCCAGGCGGATTTATTGAATGGTTTTCAAATAGAAATGATGTATATGCCTATTTGATGCCAGGAAAAAGAATAGATGTTGGTAATTTGGAAGATTATTATAAATTGAAATAGGATGTGATTTTGTGTCGTTGTTAAAAAGGACATTTAAATTAGTAAAAAATAAAACTTTACTATCAGTTATTACTACCAAAATAGTAATTAAAAAATCATACAAATATAAATCTCAAAATAAAGAAAAAGAATATTTAATTAAATTAGGTAAAATAAATTTAGGGTATGTAATGAACTTGGATAATCCTAAAACATATAACGAGAAGTTAAATTGGTATAAATTAAATTATAAAAATGATTTAATGATTCAATGTGTTGATAAGGTATTAGTTGATGAATATGTTAAAAGTAAAGGCTTAGGACATATATTAACTAAAAAATATGCTATATGGAATAATCCTGAGGAAATTGATATAACAAACTTACCTAATAAATTTGTTATAAAGACAAACCATGATACGGGTGGAGTGGTTGTTTGTAGAAGAAAAGAAGATTTTAATAAAGATAAATATGATTTCATAAAAAAGCATTTCGAAAAAGATTTTTGTGATTATTATCTAGAATGGCCTTACAAATTCGTTGAAAAGAAAATATTTGCTGAAGAAATAATCGAAACCAATAATGGAAAATTTCCGCTCGACTACAAATTCTTTTGTTTTAATGGTGAACCTAAATTTATCTTTGTAGGTAGTGAAAGAGAAACCGAATTTAAAATCGATTTCTTTGATACTGAATGGAATTGGTTAAATGTAAAACGAAATTATCCTAATGCTAAAAAACACCCTGAAAAACCAGGAAATCTAGCTGAAATGTTAGAAATAGCTAAGGTTTTATCAAAGGATTTTCCGCATGTTAGAGTTGATTTATATAATGAGAATGGTAAAATTCGTTTTGGTGAGTTAACATTTTATAGTGGTGCCGGAATAGGTAGATTATATCCGCATAGTTTTGATTATAAGTTTGGAGAATATTTCGACATTGAATGTATAAAAAATAATTAGTAAGAGGAGGTGGCATTGTGATAAATATTAAGATATTTAATCATGTAATAAGATTAGATTTGTTATATTTAGATGATTTTAATAATTCATATAAATATAAGACTGAAGAAAAATATGAATATTTATTTAAATCTATACCTAATATGGATTTTATAATGCCTAGGAAAGCCCCTGATAGAATTACTGATTTTTATGATTTATATGAATTTGATGATTATAAAATTCAAATTCAAAGGACTAATGGTGAGGTAGTTGGTGCTATTAAATATGTAGGTAATGAGGTATATCTTTATATGAAGGATGCATCATTTGCTGTCGAATATTTATTAAGCCAATATGCAATGGTATATGTTCTTAATAGAAGTGGTGGTATATTAATGCATGGCTCATCTATTAGCTATAAAAATAAAGGTATTATATTTGCTGCTAAAAGTGGAACTGGTAAGTCTACTCATACAAGGCTATGGAGAGAATATAGTGATGCTTTGGCAATAAATGATGATAAGAATATTTTAAGTATTGAAAATGGAAAGCTAATGCTTTATCCATCTCCTTGGAGTGGCAAGCATTTGATTGATAATAATATTGTATCTAGCTTAGATTGTATAGTTTTCTTATATCAATCTAAAGAGAATATAATAAAAAAATTAAAGCCTATTGAGGCTATGAAGCTATTATTAGGTCAAATATTATTGCCTAATGGTGGTAATAAGGAATTATGGAATTCCATAGTTGATAAGATTTTAGAGCTTCCTATATATTTATATGGATGTAATATGGAATATGAAGCTTTTGAAGTAATAAATAAAGAATTGGAGTTGATATTATGCCAATAAGTAAGGACTACCTATTGAAAAAGGTAGGAAATGAATATATGATAATTCCATTATCTGATGGTAATGTTAATATGTCTAAGGTTTATACTGTTAATGAGGTTGCTGCTGACATATATGAATTATTAAAGGAAAATAGTATTGAAGAAACAATAGAAAAAATGGTTGATATGTATGATGCAACAAAGGATGTCATTGCATCAGATGTATACGAATTTGTTGAAAAGCTAAAGAAACGCGGTATATATTGTGATTAGTATGCAGCAATTATATCCTATAATGCTTGATGCATTTAAGGCTGGAAAAAGCTTTACATTTCCTATAAATGGTACCAGCATGCAGCCGCTTCTTCATACAGGTGATACAGTCACTGTTATTAACCAAAAGGGTTATGAGGTTGGAGATATTGTTTTGTATCTTAGAACTGATGGAAGCTTTGTTCTTCATAGAGTAAGAACTATAAATAAGGACGGAAGTATTAATATTGTTGGAGATCATCAGACCGCTGTTGAAAGAAATGTGAAGCCTCAAGCTATTATTGCTGGAGTTGTTTCTTATTCTAGAAAGGGGAGTACTAAGGTTAATAATCTAAGAGGATTTAAGTATAATGTATATAAATTTATGGTTAAAATTAAGCTTGTTAGATTATTTTTTAGTAAGGTAATGTAATGAAAAATAGAAAATATACTA
>JAZQVB010000152.1:0-3352 GCA_045631605.1 Anaeroplasma sp. | reverse complement strand
TGTCATCATAATAGAACACCACCTTCGATAAAATACCAACGATAACTCCCATAATCAATAAGGAAGCCAAAATGTAAATCCATGACATAGCAGCATAATAACCGTATTCACTATCCTGATATACAACATTCATAATATCACAAATTTCACTTCTTAAGAATGAGTCAACAATTGTATAAACAACAACTGTAATAATCATAGGTGAAACCATTGGAAGTGTAATTTTCCAGAATTGTTCATATCCTGTTGCACCTTCGATTGTTGCAGCTTCATATAAGTGTTTTGGAACAGATTGAATAGCAGTTAAGAATACTAAGATTTGGATACCAGAATAAGAAATTGTTCTGTAAATTGCAGATGTAATATCAGTTAAGAATTTTACTAATTTAACCGGAACACCAATACCTTGCATGAATTTAGCTAAGTCAAATAATTCTGCTAACGCATTATTACCATTTTTATTAAGCATTTCTCCAACACCTTCTGCAGCATTTAACGCAGCAGTAATAGCTTCAGAGTTAAATACAACTGGTAAGAAGAATATAGCACGAACGAATGCACGACCTTTAAAGTTACCATTTAACATTACAGCGATTAATAAACTGAAAATTGTAATAACAGCTGTATCAACAACAGTATCTTTAATAGTAGTCCATAAACTAACAGGGAAATCTTCGTGTACACGTAATGCATATTTAAAGTTATTAAAATAATCAATTACAGGTGTAGCATTAAAGTCATATCCTTGGCTTGTCATTGGGAATACTTGTCCGAAGTAAAAATCACCTTTAGGGCCTACAGTACTAAATGAATATAATAAAGACATTAATAAAGGATATGCGAAGAATAATAAGAAGCCTAAAATTGTTGGCGCTAAGAATAACCATGAAATTAATAATTTTTGTTTTTCATGTCTCATTTTGTCATATACTAATTCTTTAAATAATCTACAAGGGAAGAAAATAAAGAACCAGTTTTTAAGTAATACTTCAAATACTTTTTTAATATAGAACCAAATTTTTCCTAATACAGTTAAGAATTTTGAAGGTTGTTCATTATTTAATTGTACATTATTATTCATGATTTACCTCCTATTCTACAACAACGTATGATTTAGCAGGAACTGAAATAGTTCCATTACTCCATACAGTTCTTCTATAATTTAATACGATTTCAACGTTACCGCTACCATCTATTTTTTCATAATTAACTTTGTAAACATCGTTTTCAATTCTTTCATGACTAACTAGTCTAGCGTTGTAAATACCAAGTTCATTTAATTCATTACATACTGTTTCAACATCGCCTAACCAACGAGAATATAATGTGTAATAATAAGTATTATAATCTGTTTGTAATAATTCAGATGAATCATCATATGTAAATGTAAATGCAGGATTTGAACCAGTTTCTAAACATTTCATAATATGTTCATTTAATCCTTTTTCTACATTTTCATTAATAGATTCTCCACTATAGTCGAATAATCCATTAATTACTAATTGATAGAATGGAATGTTATAATCTAAAATCTCATATTGTGTTGAATCATATGGAACATTGTATGCATTTGCAGCAAATTCTAGTGCATATGCATATGGAGTTTCAATAGCTAAAGTATCAATTCCATTTTCTTCTAACTCTAAGAATGCTTTGATTTGTTCATTAACAGCAGTAAATTTAAATACATTTTGTTTTCTACGATAATCACCTGATAAACTTGATCCAAGTCCAGATAAGGCAATAGTATTAATTCCTAATACTTTTTGATAATTTTTAGCTAATTCATTAGAGAATGCTTCATAGTAAGCAGGAGATAATACTTTAATTTGTTTCATCTTTTTATTGAATACATTACTATTTAATTCATATGGATATTTAGTAGCATATTCACCACCAACATCACGAGCAGTATAGTGAGATTTACCAAATGATTCTTGGAATTTTTCGTATTCTAAGAATTCTACATAAGGATAAATTTTAATATTATCATTATATTCATTAATAGCTTTTAATAAAGCTTTTTTACCACCGATTAAACCACTAACTTTTATCTTTTCAAATGATGTATTTACTAATCCTGTATTACGCCATCCTTTATAATAAACATTAATATTATTTACACCTAATTTAGTTATTTCATCAATAATAATTTGTAATTCATCAACAGTTGTTAATGTTTCTTTACCAGTATAACCAATTCCTAAGAAATTAGTATGATATGAATAAGCACCTAAAACTTCCACATCTAAAGTAGCTGTAGTTGTTTTATCACCATTTACGTCTAATCTTCCTTCACTTCTTGAAACAATTAAGTCTCTATAGAATTTAGCAACACCATTATATGAGCAATCATATTTTGTTAAATCAAGAGGCATATAAGCAAATCTATAATCTCCAAATGCACCATCAACAGTATATTGTGTTGTTTTATTTCTATTATATTGGTTAGTACCAATAACTATTTTTTGACTTTCTCTAAATGTAATAGAGTAATATGCATAGTTAAATGAGTTTTTACCACGATTTGATGTATCTGCATTTAAACTAACTTGAGCAGCACCATCTAATGCTTCAACAACCATTGCACGTTTATTTGATTCATTTGGTCCAGCAAATACATATCCATACATTGGAAGTAAGATATCACTTGTATCAGCAGTAAGTGTATAACTTGTAAATGTTAAATCTGATGTATAAATTCGTTTTGAATAAGCGCTATAATTAGCTTTTGCATTATTGAATTGCATTACTGCTCCGCTGCCATCAGGAATAACTAAATAACCTTCTTCATTTTTAGATGCATTTGTATAATATTTTGAAGATGTAAAATATTGTAATACATCCATTGAAGTTACCATGAAATAGTCGCCTTTTTCATTTGTATTAGTTTTGATTGAATTACCAGGAATCATTACCTCTAATCCGTTTTCACCAAGTGTATATTCAATTGCAATATCAACTCTTGCTTTTGAATTTTCTTGTCTTTCAGTTCCAACATCTAATAAGTAATCTTCTTCAGTATATCCACACCAGTCATATAAGAATCTATAACAAGCATTAATTGCAGTATCAGATTGAGATTTAAGTTCGAAATATCTTTCATCTTCACTTAATGGTTCATTTTTTTCATTAACTTCAATTAATTTATATGTTTGGTCAACAACTAAGTTATAGAATGATTTAGTTTTTGCAGGATAAGGTTCACCAGTTTCAGGACAAATATCATTGATAGCTGTACCATATGCAATTTCTGTAATTGTATTACCACCTGAGTCAAGATTATATTGACCATCATTTTCAGCTTTATATTGTTTTACTAATTCGTTTCCTCTAGCAATAATTTCTTTCA
>JAZQVB010000151.1:0-3489 GCA_045631605.1 Anaeroplasma sp. | reverse complement strand
GAATTAGCTGATAATACAAGATATGTATTTAACCCATATCAATATGAATATGTTGTTAAATTACATAATGAAACTACAAAGATGCCAGATTTCACAGTTAATTATGACAAGTCATTATATACAGTTGAAATTCAAAAGGCTAAATTATTCGATAATTTAACAAAGATTGTTGTAACAAATAAACAAACTGGTGAATCAGTGACTTATTCATATAAGTTTATCGTTGATGTTATCTATCAAGGATATGATTCATATACAAGACTTGAGGTTGCATCAGTATCTGGTCATGCTCAAGCAAATAAATTAATTGATAATTCAAATTCATCAACAATTACATCTGATACAAAGGAAACAATTATTTTTGAATTTGATTCAGTTAAGGAATTTACAAGCGTATTAGTAAGATATGCTGGTGGTCTATTAAATACTTACTACTATGACATTTACTATTCAGAGGATGGCGTAAACTATGAATGCTGCTTATATGGTGGTTCTTCATATAACCAAATGGGTGATGAGGTTTATACTATCGGTAATGTAAAGGCAAAGTATGTAAAGATTGTTTTCCATCCAAATACTGTAGATCAACAATTAAAGGTATCTGAGGTTGCATTCTTACGTAATGGTGCAATTAATACAGTATCAAGTGCTAAGAAGAAGGGCTGCGGTGGAAGTTTAGCTGGCTCATTATTAGCATTAACTACTCTTTCTGGTGCTGTAGTTGTTTTAAAAAAGAAAAGAGAAGAATAATAATTTAATATCAGTATTGCCTTAACGGGCAATACTGATAAAACAAATAAGGAGAAAAATATGAAAATTGCAAAGAAATTATTAGGTGCTGGACTTCTTGCTACATCAGCTTTATCATTAGCTTCATGTGGTGGTAGTTCTAGCGAATTAACTATCTTCTTATTCCAAGAAGACGTTAAATATAATGAAAATATGTTAGTTTATCAACAAGCTAACGAATATGCAGGTGTTCAATTAAAGGGTGCAATTGGTAAGTATGTTACAAACCTAGAGCAAGAATTTAACTTATCTGGTAAGTATGCATCAGTAGTTGTATATGACCAAGATTCAATTGAAGCTGCAGCTTTAAGAGAAAAAATTTATGTTGACTTAACAGATTTAATTAATCAACATGCTCCAAACCTAAAGGCTTATTTCGAGGCTAACCCTCAACAAAAGCAATGGGCTACAGCAAGTGACGGTAAGATTTATGGTATTCCATTCTATACAGAAGGTGAAACTGCTAAGGCATTCTTCGTTCGTCAAGACTGGGTTGATAAATTAGCTGCAGCTAAGAAGTTACCTTCTGGTATTCAAGCTGATAAGCTAGATGAAATTACAGTTGAACAATATGAAGCTTTATTAAAGGCATTTAAGGATAACGCAAGCATTTTAACAAAAGCTAAGACTATTTATCCTTACTTTGATAGAGATAGTGATTTCGCTATTTCTGAATTAGCTTCATTATGGGGTGGTACAGCTGACTTCTATATTGAAAATGGTCAAGTTGTTTACGGTGCTACTCAAGATTCATTCAGAACAGCATTAGATAATATCATTAGATGGTATAAGGCTGGTTTAATTCATCCAGCTATTCTAGATGATTCAAATGAAGATTATCGTGCTACATTCTTTGCTGCTGACCAAGGTGGTTCTACACATGACTGGTTAGGTACAACATATTCATTCAATGATGATTGCTATGCAAGTAACATGGTTGATGATTTCGAATTAACATGTATCTTACCTCCAACTAGATCAACAGGCGATAAGTATGAGGTTACTACTCGTAAGTTAATCGGTAAGGTTACAGCTATTAGTAGTGCAGTATCTGCTGAAGATCAAGTTAAATTAGTTAAGTGGATTGACTATTTCTTCTCTGCTGAAGGTCAAGATTTAATGAACTTCGGTCAAAAGGATGTTCACTATACAAAGACTGATAATTTATATCAATTCACACCAGAAATTATTAATGATAATGCAACAGCATTAGCCAACTTATATCAATTAGGTTGTCAATTACAATCTGCAGGTGTTCAAAACTTCAAGTATGAAGAGGCTTGGTTATCAGACGATGCTAAGACTGCAATGGCTAAGTACGCAGATGTATTAAATCCTAATTATAATGACTTAATCTACCCTAACATTAAGATGTCTCAAGCTGACTATGAAACAGTTCTTGGTTATAAGAATTCAATCGAATATAACTATGATATTTGGATGTCTGATTTCTTAAAGGGTAATAAGATTTTAAATGATTCTACATGGACTGAATTCTGTAAGGTATTAAATACAAATTCAGGTGCTCAAGCTGCATGTGGAATTTACCAAAAATACGTAAAGTAATATTTAAAATTTAAAACAAAAAATTCATGAGAGGGGTGGCCTAGATGAAATATACTAATATTGATAATGCTAGTTATATATTACATATTTATCTATCAGAGGATTGTAATGTATTTAATCTAAATTATACATTAGATGATAAATCTAATTATGTTTCTTTATCAAATAAAGGGTATTATGAAGTCTATCTAGGCCACTTTTGCTCTTTTGAAATAGAAGAAAATAAATTAGTAAAATACAATTTAACTAAATATAACAATCAATACAATAAATTCTTTGAAAAATATAATGTAGAGCTTAATATAGTTGAAAGCTTTGAAGGATTCACAAGAGATGGAATTTATAAGGATTTAGACCTAAATAATCCATCTGATTTATACATAACATTTAAAAGATTATTAAATATGGCACATCATTTTAATAAAATCAATGATTTTTCTAAAATTGACGACTTAAAATATGCGTTAGATTATTTACTTACAAATGTTTATAATGGACTAGAAAACTATTCAGGTAATTGGTGGTTCTTTGAGATTGGTATTCCAAGATGCTTAAATGAAATGATCGTAATAATTTATAAATATCTTTCAATTGAAGAAATTTATAAATATTTAAATATTGAAAAGTTTTATTTGCCAGATGCGAAATACATTTTCTATAGACGTAATTATCCGAACATATATAGAGAGGAAGCTACATTTGCTAATTTAGCTGATAATATTTATATTTGCTTATTAAGAGCTATAATTCAGCAAAATAAATTTGATTTGGATTATTTATTTAATCTAATGACAGAATGTATGAAATATACAACTCATGATGATGGTTTTTATCTTGATGGTGGTTTCATACAGCATAATAATATTCCATATACAGCTTCATATGGTGAGGTATTATTAAATTCAATTTCAAAAAATTTAGAAATTTTTAATCTAATAGATTATGAATGTACTAATTATATTAAAAGATTAGCTAAGCTATTATTTGAGGCATATTCGCCTATATTATATGATGGTAAGGCTGTTGAAAGTGTAAGAGGTAGAGCTGTTAGTAGAGTTAAAAAGAATTCTAGTTATAGCTATAATACAATCTTAAATTCAATTAAAAGATTAAATCAAATTTACAGTATACCTG
>JAZQVB010000150.1:0-1371 GCA_045631605.1 Anaeroplasma sp. | reverse complement strand
AAGAATGAGATTATTTCGAGAAATCAGAGATTTAATTTTGCTATTGCTAAGCGTTATGATAATAATGACATGGTGATGGATTTGGTTAGCATTGGTGCCATTGGAATGCACGAGGCTTTTGAGACCTTTGATTATAAGAAGAATGTTCGTTTTTGTACATATGCAAAATTTTATATTCAAAGAGCTATTAATGCTTATTTGACCAAGGAGAATTGTATGATTAGAACAACTAATGATGCTAAGTTGCTTCCTAAGGTTAAAAGGATTACTTCAAGTTTTTTTGCTAAGGAGGGACGTTATCCAAATGCTGATGAGATTATTAATATTCTTAAGACAAAATATAATATTAAGAATGTTGACCCAGCAGATTTGAATATGGCAACTATTACTTATATTGATGATTCCATGGATGAGGATAATGATAATTATACTGTAAGTTCTACATCGTATTATTCTACTAAGACGGCGTCGTATAATGATTATGAGTCTGAGTCTAATTATGACCATCTTACTTATCATCTGAAGAAAGAGCTTAGCAAGCTGCCTGAGCGTGAAAGAACCATCATTTGTATGGCTGCAGGTTATGGCTATGACAAGGAGTATAAGGATTGCGAGATTGCTGAGCTCCTGGATATGACCAGTGAGCGAATTCGTCAAATTCGAAAGGCTACACAGAATAAACTTATGAAAGCCCTGGCCGTTACTCGCTAGTAGTAAACGTTCAAAATAAGACATTTTTCCCATGTATTACTAAAATTTTACATGGGAAATTTTAAAAATTAATGTTCAATTTAACACATTTTTAAAACATGAAAAAGATTTTATTAACAATATATATGGTATTATTCACATCTGCATGTGTCTCTAATAGTAATATCCAAAATGATAATATAGATAAAATATATTTAGATGGAAATCAAGTGTTCCCAGGCTTATTTAATGGGTCCATTGATATTAGAATAATTAATTTTAATCATAAAAATCATCAATATCTATATTTTGTACCTTATAATAATCTTAAAGAATCATGCGTAGTACATGACCCAGATTGCCCATGTAATAAAAATAATTCCATGTAATTGTTTGGAATTCTAATAAATTATTTGTATATTTGTAGTAAAATATATAATAATAAAAAGAAAAAAATACTTAATAATTCATGTCTAGAAAAATTAAAATTCAAACAGTTAATACTAAAAACCTGGAAGAAACCCTTAAAGAAAATTTAACTAAATTAAAATCTAAAGATAATAATCCATGTATCGAAAATACAGGGGACGCAATTGCGTCTACTAATGATGTTGACTCTACTGTTGTAAATATTCAAGATATTAAACTTAAAAAATGTATAGATAAATTTAAAGATATTAT
>JAZQVB010000149.1:0-3882 GCA_045631605.1 Anaeroplasma sp. | reverse complement strand
ACATGGCTACGATCCGACTTGTCACCTCTATAATCCGCAGTCATTTTATCAATTTCATCTAATAAGAAGACAGGGTTTACAGTACCAGCATCTTTCATCCCTTTTAAAATACGACCAGGTAATGCCCCGATATATGTACGTCTATGACCTCTAATTTCAGATTCGTCACGCACACCACCTAATGATTGCTTAACAAAGTTACGACCAATAGCCTCACTAATACTCTTAGCTAATGATGTTTTACCAACACCTGGAGGGCCTGCAAAGCATAAAATAGTAGATGGATTATGACCTGTCATCATCTTTACAGCAAGATATTCAATAATTCTATCCTTTACCTTTTCTAGACCATAGTGGTTAGAATCTAGCTTCTTAATAACATCATTTAAATCATTATTATCCTCACTAGACTTCTTCCATGGTAAATTAATTATCCATTCAAGATATGTTCTAATAACGCCAGCCTCAGCCATTTGGTTATTAGTATTAGCATATTTTTGTAATTCAGCCTTAGCCTTCTTATAAATTCCTTCTGGTAGTCCAGCCTCATCTAACGCCTTACGTAATCTTTCAACATCCTCTTCTTGACGAGCCTTATCTCCAAGCTCATTTTGGATAGCCTTCATTTTTTCACGAAGGTAATATTCCTTTTGTGATTCGTCAATTGATTTTTTAACCTCATTATTAATTTTATTTTCGATTTCAGCAATTTGCTTTTCTCTTTCAATATCATTAATAATCATTTCTAATCTCTTAATAACAAATAATTCCTCTAGATATTTATATTTGCTTTGATTAGTATTTAATTTTAATTGATATGCAATCGTATCAGATAATACATCAGCATTTGTTCCATTTTGAAGTAATTTAGCAACCTCATCTGGTTGAGCTAATATTTTGTTAGCGTTCTTAGTTATTTCAGTAGCTACCTTCTTTAATAACGCTGCCTCAGTTTCATTATTTTCTAAAATTGAGAATACCTTCTCATAATTAACAACAAAATATGGTGAAACTGAAGTATATTCCTTAATCTCAACACGATTAGTAACCTTAAATTTTACTCTGTAATTATTGCTAGGTAATTTTAGTTTTAAAGATACCTTAGCTAATACACCAATTGGTTCTAAATCATCAGTAGTTACATCATTAACTGTAGCATCCTTTTGAACTAATAAAACAATATTACCACCATACATCTTTTCAGCAGCTTCTAATGCTAGCACTGAATTAGCACGGCCAACCTCAATCTTAAATTCATTTCCAGGAAATGGAACTAAACCACGTATAGCTATGGCAGGTAAAACAATTTTAGTATTCTCTTCCATAATACCCTTCCTTTCACTGATTATTAATCAGTAACTATAATATATAACATTTTTGGCACTTTTGCAAGCAGTTTGCCAAAAATAATATTTTTCACACGATTTAACATAATTTTCTCGTGAAAAACACATAATATATAATAGCCTATAAATATATTTTTTCAATATATAAGAATAAAAATGGTATATCGAATACCATTTTTACTTACTTTTATTATTCAACTTCTACTGCGTTTTCTAATAATAAGTTAATTAAAGCCTTATATGCTAAATCAGAATAGTATCTAGCAACATTTTCTTGTAAGTTTTGTTCCATAGTCTTGCCGTTAACATTAGCTTCTTCTTGAGCTAAAGCTTCAACAGCTTCCTTAGATGGAGCTAAATTTTCAACTTCAATAATCTTTGAAGCTACTAAGTTAAACTTAGCTTGGTTAATAGCATTTGTGTTAATTTGATCATTAAATTGCTCAATAGTAACACCCATGAATTGAACAAATGTTTCAAGCGGAATATTGTACATCTTAGCTTGTTGTACATATTGAGCCTTCATTTGGTCAGCTCTTTCATCGATTAATGTTTGAGGTAAATCGATTTGAGCAGCATCAATAACTGTATTTAAGATGTCATTTACTTGACGATCATGCTCAGCAGTAGCCTTCTTTGCTTCTAATTCAGCCTTCTTAATAGCCTTTAAAGACTTAAGATCAGTAGCACCCTCGATATTTAATGATTGAACATATTCATCAGTTAATTCAGGCATAACATTTACCTTAACCTCATGAACAGTTACCTTAAATACTGCATCCTTACCAGCTAATTCAGCAGCACCATAGTTCTTAGGGAACTTAACATTAAGATCCTTAACCTCGCCAGCCTTCATACCAATCATTTGATCTTCAAAGCCTGGAATGAATTGGCCAGAACCGATTTGTAATTCATAGTTTTCAGCCTTACCGCCTTCGAATTCAACACCGTCAACTGAACCTAAGAAATCGAATACTGCATAATCGTTCTTTTCGATTACTTGCTCAGCCTTAGTTTGCATAACTGCATCCTTCTTAGTTAATTCTTCGATTGCAGCATTAACTTCCTTTGGCATAACCTTAAGCTTCTTAGCCTTAACTTCTACACCCTTATATTGAGGTAATTCAAATTCAGGATATGTATCAATAACTAAAGATACATGGAAAGTTGTACCACGTTCAACCTTTTCTTCGAATAATGGTTCGAACTTACCTAAGAAGTTCTTACATAATTCTTCATCCTTAACAACCTCAGCAACCTTATCATTTAAAATGAAATCCATTGCAGATGAATATAAAGATTCAACACCGTATGTTTTTTCAAATACAGCTCTAGGAGCCTTACCAGCTCTAAAACCTTTAATTGTTACTTTTGCATTTTCAACTTCGAATGCTTGATTTAAAGCCTTTTCGAATTCATCAGCAGTTACTTCAAAAGTAAGCTTAACACGACTACGTTCTAACTTTTCAACAACCATTGTCATCATACAGACTGAGATATTACAGGAATAGTCTGTTCCTCCTATTTTAATAATTCAAAATATATCTCTACTTCCTTTAAAATAAACCATTAAATATTATAGCATATTATTTATTAAAGTAAAGAAAAAACAACGGATATAAGCCAAAAATATAATATAAAATAAGAAAAAGACGAGATTTACTCGTCTTATAAATTAGCTAACTATGCTTGTATCGTTTGTTTCATCCTCAACTGGAATAATATTAGGATCAATTTCCTCTATGATTTTATCCTCATCTATTGCAGGAACCTCAACCACTGGCTCTTCTTTTTCCTTTTTACTTTCCTTCTTTTCAGTCTTAGCCAATGACTTACGATACTTGAAATATCCGCCAGCAGCCTCTCCACCAATAAGTAGGGCACATAAAATAGCAACAACAGCTATAGCAATAACAATTTCCTTAGCTCCAACCTTATTTGAGAATGCTGCAAATAAAACTGAAATCGTAACAAATACTATATGAAGCCAGAACATAAATTTAGTTGTTTTAACCTTATATAAAACAGTTTGCCAGAAATAAGAAACAGCCTTTGTATATAAAATTACTGCTAAGAACACGCCATAATATTCAATATTAATATTTGACAATTTAGTATTAGGATCATCATTAAATAATATTGCGGCTGCAACTAAATATCCACCTAATAAAACATGGATAATTGTTTCACCTAATGTAATTAGTTTAGCTTCCTTGCTTCTCTCGCTCTTAATCAATGAAATTAATCTAATCAATCCTGATAAAGCAGTAACACCACCAGTTATTAGCAATAGCATAAACTTAGCCTTATCCTGTTCGATAAATAATAATACTGCAAAAGCAATTAAAAATACTGCAGCTATAATTTTTAAAATGAATTTATACATGTTAAATCCTTCTATAATTTTCTTTTTAGACATATAAAGACCTCCAACCTTATCTATATTATATAATAATATAATACCATTTTAAAGTAAAATAAATGTTTAATTTTGCCATTTTCAATTCATATTTCATAATCTTTATGGTATAATCAC
>JAZQVB010000148.1:0-17213 GCA_045631605.1 Anaeroplasma sp. | reverse complement strand
TTTTTCTTTTGAAATTACAAAAAATATATAAATCACAAAAAATTTTTCCTTATTTTGTCTATTATTATATATGAGTAGCAATTTTGTACAATTTAAGGAGGGGAAAATAATGAGTGAAAAATACAAAATTTATACTGCAATGAATGATTATATGTTTAAAGAAATATTTACAGATAAGAATATCATTGCTGCATATGTTAACAAATATGCAAATCTGAATTTAGATCCAAACGAATTAGAGGAGGTAAGATTAGAGCACAAGGGAAGCATTAAGGCTAAGGGAACAAGATTTGATGTAAGAATTAAATCAGATAAGTATGGAATTAATCTAGAGGCTCAAAATTATAAGGTGTATGATGTGGTTGATGATGAGGTAGTATCATATACAGAATATCAGGATAATAGAAAAATACATTATGCATCACAAATACATAGTGAGCTATATAAAGCAGGTGATACATATGGAAAAAGAAAACAAACAATAGTTTTATTCTTTTTAAATTATATGATTGATGGACCATATCTACAAAATACAAAGCTTCATACATTAGAGGTAGATAAGGAGCTTGATCAAATTCATATAATTGAAATAGCATTGCCAAACGCAATTAGAGATGGTAAAATTAATGTAGAGGAATTAGAGGTATTAACAACAGTAGAGCCTGAAAAATACCTTAATTCAAATACGATTGCCAAGGAGGTTGCGAAGAAGGTTATGGCATTAAATAGTAATGAAATAGCAAGAGCAGAAGCAAGACTAGAGGAAGAAAACGAAAAAGACTTAAAGGCAATGAAGGCATATTCTGAAAAGCTTGGTGAAATCCGTGGCCGAGAAGAAGGCAGAGAAGAAGGCCGAGAAGAAGGAATTCAAGTAGGCCGAGAAGAGGGCATAAAGGAAGAAAAGCTTCTAAATGCAAAGAAAATGAAGGGATTAGGCTTAGATATTGAAACGATAATAAGTATAACAGGCTTAACAAAGGAAGAAATAGAGAAGCTATAAGATTTATATTTTCATGATTTAAGGAGGTTCTTAAGAAGGTTATGGCATTAAATAGTAATGAAATAGCAAGAGCAGAAGCAAGACTAGAGGAAGAAAACGAAAAAGACTTAAAGGCAATGAAGGCATATTCTGAAAAGCTTGGTGAAATCCGTGGCCGAGAAGAGGGCCGAGAAGAGGGCATAAAGGAAGAAAAGCTTCTAAATGCAAAGAAAATGAAGGGATTAGGCTTAGATATTGAAACAATAATAAGTGTAACAGGCTTAACAAAGGAAGAAATAGAGAAGCTATAATGTTTGAAATATATTTCTATTTATGATATAATTCTTTTGGAATTTAGTATAAAGGAGAAAATAAAAATGAAAATTGCATTAATTATGGAAAATTCACAAGCTGTTAAGAATGAGCTTGTATATAACACTTTAAAGAATACTGTTGAGCCTTTAGGACATACAGTAGATAACTATGGTATGTTCAACGCTGATGATAAGTCATTAACATATGTTCAAAATGGTTTATTAGCAGGTATTTTATTAAATGCAGGTGCATGTGACTTCGTTGTTACTGGTTGTGGTACTGGTATGGGTGCTATGCTTGCTTTAAACTCTTTCCCAAGAGTATCTTGTGGTTTAATTATTGATCCATCTGACGCATTTATGTTTGGTCAAATCAATGATGGTAACGCAATCTCTTTACCATATGCTAAGGGATTTGGTTGGGGTGCTGAGGTTAACCTTTCTTATATTTTTGAAAAGCTATTTACAGGCGAAAGAGGATTAGGTTATCCAAGAGAAAGAGCTGTTCCTATGGCTGCTAATAGAAAGATTTTAAAGGATGTTAAGGAAATTACTCATACACCAATGATTGAAGTGTTAAAGAAGATTGATAGAGAATTCTTACTTCAAACTATTGATAGACCTTCATTCAAGGAATTATTCTTTGCAAACGCTAAGGATGCTGAAATTATCGCATTCGTTAAGGAAGCATTAGGTTTATAATTATTCGAGGAGTTTAACAAAACTCCTTTTTTTCTTTTATAAAAAGCTTAATACTTTAAATATATATTTAAAGTAGTTTTATATTTACGAATTACAAACTTTGTGATAAAATATATAATGTATAATTTTTTGGTATAAAAGCTTTAATATGGTAAGCAAGTCTCTACCCTGAACCATAAATTCAGGACTACCGAAAAATATTTTTATAGGGACTTACTTGGATCGAGGTTAATATGAAGAAGCTAATGATGCAAGTTAATAACATTTTAAAACCATTTTTTGATGGTGCTTTTATAATGCTATAAGTGGCAGCCGTGCAATTATGCATGCTGTCTTTTTTGTTTATAGCACCAAATATAGTAAAGGAGTAAGGAAAATGAAAAATTATCGAATTTATGTTGAAAAGCTTCCTAAGTTTCAAGTAGAAGCTAAATCACTTCAATCTGAATTGAATTTGAATCTAAGCTTAAATTTAAATAACGTTAGATATATTAACGTTTATGATTTGTTTGGCTTTGAATTAGATTTACTTGAAAAAAGTAAATATCAAGTTTTTGCAGAGGTAGTTACAGACACTGTATTTGATGATATTGATTTAACAAATAAAAAGTATATTGCAATTGAGTTTCTTCCAGGTCAATTTGACCAAAGAGCATCATCTGCAATTGACTGTGTAAAGCTTATTGATCCTAATGCTAATATCAATATTAGATCTGGTAAGATTATTATTTTAGATGATTGTGTTACTGAAGAGGAATTAGATAGGGTTAAGAAATATTTAATTAATGCCGTTGAATCAAGAGAAAAGGATTTAACTGTGTTATCTGATATTGAAAATGTTGATATTAAGCCAGTTATTAAGCTAGAAGGATTCACTAATATGACTAAGGATGATTACAAGGGTTATTGTAAGAGTATGGGTCTTGCGATGAATGCTGATGACATTGAATGTGTTGTTAATTACTTCAAGGCTGAGGGTAGAGATCCTTGGGAAACAGAGCTTAGAATTTTAGATACATATTGGTCTGACCACTGTCGTCATACTACATTTAATACAATTTTAACGGATATTAAAATTGATGAATCATTTATTAAGCATGAATTAGAGGAGTCATTAGACCTATATCATAATATTCGTACAGATTTAAGCAGAGAAAATAAAAAGCTTTGCTTAATGGATTTAGCATGTATTGGTGCTAGATATTTAAGAAAAATCGGTAAGCTAGATGATTTAGAGGAAAGTGAAGAAAATAACGCTTGCTCTATATTCGTAACAATTGATGTTGATGGTAAGGATGAAAAGTGGTTATTACAATTCAAAAATGAAACTCATAATCATCCAACTGAAATTGAACCATTTGGTGGTGCCTCAACATGCTTAGGTGGAGCAATTAGAGACCCACTTTCTGGTAGAGCATATGTATATCAAGCTATGCGTGTTACAGGTGCTGGCAATATTTATCTAGAGGTTAAGGACACAATGGTAGGTAAGCTACCACAAAGAATAATTTCTACAAAGGCTGCCCATGGTTATTCATCATATGGTAATCAAATTGGTCTTGCAACTACTCATGTGCGTGAAATTTATCATGACAATTATGTTGCAAAGAGACTTGAGGTTGGTGCTGTAGTAGGTGCTGTTAAGGCAGATGTTATTAGACGTGAAAGCCCAGCTGCAGGAGATGTAATCTTATTACTAGGTGGTAGAACTGGTAGAGATGGTATCGGCGGTGCTACGGGTTCCTCTAAGGAGCATACAACAAAGAGTATTGAGGTTTGCTCAAGTGAGGTACAAAAGGGTAATGCACCTGAGGAAAGAAAAATTGCACACCTATTCCGTAGACCTGAGGTAACTAAGCTAATTAAGAAGTCTAATGACTTTGGTGCTGGTGGTGTCAGCGTTGCGATTGGTGAGCTTGCTGATGGATTAGATATTAATCTAGATTTAGTTCCAACTAAATATTCAGGATTAAATGCTACAGAGCTAGCTATTTCTGAATCTCAAGAAAGAATGGCTGTAGTTATTGAGCCTAAGGATGTAGAAGAATTTATTAAATATTGTGGTGAAGAAAACGTTGAGGTTACTAAGGTAGCTACAGTTACAGCTGAGCCACGATTAGTTATGCATTATAAGGGACAAGTTATTGTTGATTTAGCTCGTTCATTTATAGATTCTGCTGGTGCTGATCATTATGCTGAGGCAGTTATTGGGACAGTAGAAAATAAAAACCCATTTATTAAGGAAAATAGTAATGATGTTAAGGAATTAGTGCTTAACACATTAGCTGATAATAATGTTGTTAGCCAAAAGGGCTTGATTGAAATGTTTGATGCTACAATCGGATTATCAACAGTATTAATGCCATTTGGTGGTAAATATCAATTAACGGAAACTCAAGTATCTTGTCAAAAGCTTCCTGTTAAAGATGGATTTACAAATACAGCAAGTATTATGGCTTATGGTTATAATCCTAATATTGCTATGTGGAGCCCATACCATGCAGCTGAATATGCAATTATTGAAGCATGTAGTAAGGTAGTTGCAGCAGGTGCAAGATATAACAAGATGAGATTCTCATATCAAGAATATTTTGAAAGAATGTCATCTAAGCTTGCTTGGGGTAAGCCTCTTGCAGCATTATTAGGTGCATTAAAAATGCAAATTGAATTAGAATTACCTTCAATTGGTGGTAAGGATTCAATGAGTGGTACATTTAATGATATTTCAGTACCTCCAATGCTAATGGCATTTGGTATTACTACAGTTGATGCAAATAATGTTATTTCTCCTGAATTAAAGAAGAATGGAAATAAGTTATATTTAATTAAGCATAATGAAAATGCTGATTATACTCCAAACATTGAAGAAATTAAGGATAATTTTGATTATGTAAGCACTAATATTGAAAATAAGAATATTGTTTCAGCTTATGCATTATCATTTGGTGGTGTAGTAGAAGCAATTTGTAAGATGAGCTTTGGTAACAAGCTAGGATTTAATATTAGCTATGCTCAAGAACTATTAAATGCATGTAATTATGGTTCTATTTTAGTTGAAGCTACAGATGAATTAGATTACAAGAATGCAATTTATTTAGGTGAGGTTACAAATTCTAATCCAGTTATTAATGGTGTTGAATTTGCAACAGAGGAGTTATTAGATGCTAATACTAATAAGTTTAATTCAATTTATAAAGCAACAGCTAATAACACATGCGAAATAATGGATATTACACCATGTGTTAAGGGAGCTTCTAAGCTTTCAAATAAGGATGAGGTTGTAGCATACTTCCCAGTGTTCCCAGGAACAAATTGTGATTATGATACATCTAAGCAATTCCGTCGTGCAGGCGCAACTATTGTTACATCAGTATTTAGAAATTTAACAAGTGAGGATATTTTCTCATCAATTGATGAAATGGCTTCTAAGATTGATGCTTGTGATATTTTCGTATTATCTGGTGGATTTAGTGCTGGTGATGAGCCAGATGGAAGTGGTAAGTTTATTGCTAATGTATTAAATCAAGAAAAGGTTAGAGATGCTATTCATAGATTAATTGATCGTAAAGGATTAATTTTAGGTATCTGCAATGGATTCCAAGCATTAGTTAAATCAGGATTATTACCATATGGTAGATTAGGAATGGTAACTAAGGAATCTCCTACATTATTTAGAAATGATATTAATAGACACATTTCTCAGATCGTTTCAACTAAGGTTATGACAAACGCATCTCCTTGGTTATCAAGCTTTAATACAGGTGAGGTTCACTCTATTGCAGTAAGCCATGGTGAAGGTAAGTTTGTTGTTTCACCTGAATACGCTAAGGAATTAGCTGATAATGGACAAATCGCATTTGTTTATGTTGATGATATGGGTAATCCTACTGCACAATCACCATATAATCCAAATGGATCATCTTATGGTATTGAGGGTATTATTTCAAAGGATGGCTTAATTTTAGGTAAGATGGGTCACTCTGAAAGATATGAAGAAAATTTATTTAAGAATATTAGCGGTGAAAAGGTTCAACAAATCTTCGTTAACGCTGTAAATTATTTTAAAAAATAAGAAATAGAGGTATATTTATGGGTTCAAAGGCATATGGAAGCTCTGGAGTAGATTTAGAAGCTGGTTATGAGGTAGTAAAAAGAATTAAGAAGCATGTTGCTTCTACAAATAGATTAGGATGCGTTGGTAATATCGGTGCGTTCGGTGGTATGTTTGACTTATCACAATTAAATATTAAGGAGCCTGTGCTTGTAAGTGGTACTGATGGTGTTGGTACAAAGCTTAAGCTAGCATTTGAAATGGATAAGCATGATACAATCGGTATCGATGCAGTAGCAATGTGTGTTAATGATGTTTTAGCACAAGGTGCTGAGCCATTATTCTTCTTAGATTATGTTGCTGTTGGTCATAATGAGCCAGCTAAGATTGAACAAATCGTTAAGGGTGTAGCTGATGGCTGTATTCAAGCAGGCTGTGCTTTAATCGGTGGTGAAACAGCTGAAATGCCTGGTATGTATACAGATGGAGAATATGATATTGCCGGTTATACTACAGGTGTTGTTGAAAAATCTAAGCTAATTGATGGATCTAAGGTTAAGGTTGGAGATGTATTAGTTGGTATCCAATCAAGTGGTGTTCATTCTAATGGATATTCTTTAGTTAGAAAGATTATTAGAGATAATGAAATTAATCTTCATTCTTATAGTGAGGAATTAGGTGGAATTGTTGGTGAGGTATTCTTAACTCCAACAAGAATCTATTGTAAGCAGGTTTTAGATGTAATTAAGAATGTAGATGTTCATGGTGTTGCACATATTACTGGTGGTGGATTCGATGAAAATATTCCAAGAATTCTAGCTGATGGTATGGGTATCGAAATTAAAGAAGGAACATGGGAAATTTTACCTGTATTTAGGTTCTTAGAAAAGTATGGTAATATTGATCATAGAGAAATGTTTAATATTTATAACATGGGTATCGGTATGGTTCTTGCTTTAGATGAGGCTGATGCACAAAAGGCTATTGAAATATTAGCTAAATATGGAGATAAGGCTTCTGTAATTGGCAAGATTACAAATAGCGGTAAGGTAGATATTATCTAATGAAAAGATTAGCTGTATTTGTAAGTGGCGGCGGAACAAATTTTGAAGCCTTAGTAAATGCATGTGAGTCAGGATTTATTGATGCTGAAATTGTATTAATGGTATGTGATAAGAAGAAGGCTTATGCGATTGAAAGAGCTAAGAATCATAATGTTCCAGTATTCGTATTCTCTGCAAAGGATTATAATTCTAAAGAGGAGTACGAAGAAAAAATAGTTGAAAAATTAGACGAGGCAAATATTGATTTAGTTTGCCTTGCAGGGTATATGCGTATTTGTGGAAGTGTACTTTTAGACAAATACGAAGGGAAGATTATTAATATTCACCCAGCTTTACTTCCATCATTTAAGGGTGCTCATGGTATTAAGGATGCATTCGATTATGGAGTTAAGGTATTTGGTGTAACTATTCATTATGTTGATAGTGGAATGGATAGTGGAAAGATAATTGCTCAAAGGGCATTTGAATATCAAGAAGGAGACACGCTTGAGGATGTTGAAAGAAAAATTCATGCAATTGAGCATGAATTATATCCAAGTGTTGTCAAAAGATTAGTGGAGGAACTATAATGAAAAGAGCATTAGTTAGTGTTACTGATAAGACTGGAATTGTTGAGTTTTGTCAAGAACTTGAAAAGTTAGGTTATGAAATTATTTCTACTGGTGGTACTAAGAAGGTATTAGATGCTAGTGGAGTTAAAACAATTGGTATTTCTGATGTTACAGGTTTTCCTGAAATATTAGATGGTAGAGTTAAAACTTTACATCCAAATGTTCATGGTGGTTTACTTGCTGTACGTGATTTAGAATCACATAAGGCACAATTAGATGAAAATAAGATTGAATATATTGATTTAGTTTGTGTAAATCTTTATGCATTTAGAAAGACTGTAGAAAAGGGATGCGATTTTGCTGAAGCAATTGAAAATATTGATATCGGTGGTCCATCAATGCTTAGAAGTGCAGCTAAAAATCATAAGTATGTAACTGTTGTTACTGATGCTAATGATTATGAGGTAGTATTAAATGAAATAAAGGAATTTGGAGATACTACCTATGAAACAAGATTAAAGCTTGCTGCAAAGGTATTTAGAACAACTGCTCAATATGATTCAATGATTTCTGAATATATGACAAAGGCTGCAGGTGTAGAAAACGCTGAAAGCATGACTTTAAATTATAATCTTAAGCAAACATTAAGATATGGTGAAAATCCACATCAAAATGCTGCTTTATATGAGGGTCCTTATACATCATATTCAATTGTTCATGCAAAGCAATTACAAGGTAAGGAATTATCATATAATAACATTCAGGATGCAAACGCATGCTTAAATATTTTACGTGAATTTGAAGAGCCAACTGCAGTAGGACTTAAGCATATGAATCCATGTGGAGTAGCAAGTGCTAATGATATTGTTGAGGCTTGGGATAAGGCTTATAATGCCGACTCTGTAAGTATTTATGGTGGTATTGTTGCGTTTAATAGACCTGTAACAAAAGAATTAGCTAAGAATATTAGAGATAAGAAGGTATTCTTAGAAATTATCATGGCTCCTGCATATGATGAGGATGCTTTAGCTATCTTAGCTAAGAAGGCTAATTGTAGAGTTATGCTTGTTGATATGGAAAGCAGATTTACTGATGTTAAGCAAGCATTAACTGTTAACGGTGGCTTATTATATCAAGATTTAGATAACGACATTTGGAATGAAGCAGATTTAAAGGTTGTTACAGAAAAGGCTCCAACAGCTGAGGAATATGCAGATTTATTATTTGCTATGAAGTGCTGTAAGCATGTTAAATCTAACGCTATTTTAGTAGCTAAGGATAAGGTTGCTGTAGGTGTAGGTGCAGGTCAAATGAACAGAGTTGGTTCTGCTAAGATTGCTATGGAATGGGCTAAGTCTCAAGGTATTTCATCTATGGTATTAGCATCTGATGCATTCTTCCCATTTGATGATACAGTTAGATTAGCACATGAATATGGTGTTACTGCAATTATTCAACCAGGTGGTTCTATTCGTGATGAGGATTCTATTAAGGCTTGTAACGAATTAGGTATATCAATGGTTACTACTGGTATGCGTCATTTTAAACACTAATATAAGGAGATTTATATGAAGGTTTTAGTTGTTGGTAGCGGTGGTAGAGAGCATGCTATAGTTCATGCACTATCAAAATCAAAAAAGGTAAAGGAAATTTATGCAGCTCCTGGTAATGCTGGTATAGCTAAATTGGCTATGTGTGTAAATATCAAGGATGTTGAGATAGATAAAATAGTAGAATTTGCAAAAACGGAGGAAATTGACCTAGTTGTTGTTGGTCCTGAGGCTTCATTAGCATTAGGTATTATTGATGAGCTTACTAATGCAGGTATTAAGGCATTTGGTCCAACAAAGGGCGCTGCTCAAATTGAATCAAGTAAGAATTTTGCTAAGGAATTGATGCTTAAGTATGGTATCCCTACAGCAAGATTTGAAACATTTAGTGATTATGAGGAAGCTTTAAGATTTGTTAAGATTTCTCCGTTCCCTACAGTTTTAAAGTATGATGGCTTAGCTGCAGGTAAGGGTGTTGTTATTGCAAATAACATAGAAGAGGCTGATGAAGCCTTAAAGGATATGCTATTAGATGATAAATTTGGTCATGGCAAGGTTGTTATAGAGGAATTCCTTGAAGGACCAGAATTCTCATTTATGTGCTTTGTTGATAATGAAAATGTATATCCTCTTGAAATGGCTCAGGATCATAAGCGTGCATACGATAATGATTTAGGACCTAATACGGGTGGTATGGGAGCATATTCTCCATTACCATTTATTACCCAAGAGGATTATGAATATGCAATGAATGAAATAATGATTCCTACTGCTAAGGCACTAAAAAGAGAGGGAGTTCCTTTCAAGGGTGTTTTATATGGCGGATTAATGAAAACTAAAAAGGGAATTAAGGTTATTGAATTCAACGCAAGATTTGGAGATCCTGAAACTGAAGTAGTTTTACCTAGATTAGCAAGTGATATTTTTGATGCATTTATGGCAATAATAAATGGTGAAGCACCAGTGCTTGAATGGGAAAAGTGCTATACAATTGGTGTTGTTCTTGCGTCAAAGGGTTATCCAGGTAGCTATAAAAAGGGATTTATAATTGAAAATGCTGATTCTGATGATATTTATCATATGGGTACAGCAGTTGATGAGGCTGGTAATTTATTAACTAATGGTGGTAGAGTTTTATTTGCGGTTGCAAAGGCTAGCACATTAGAGGAGGCTAATAAAAAGGCCAATGAGCTAGTTAATGGAATTAAGTGTGAAAATTTATTCCACAGAACCGATATTGGTGCAAAGGCATATAAAAAATAGAGGTGATTTTATGGCTGTAGTTATAAGCGGAAAAGAGCTTGCATCTACAAAAAGAAATGAAATGAAGGAATTAATACCTTCATTAAAGAAAAAATATGGACGCGAACCACATTTAGCTGTTATTTTAGTTGGCGAGGATCCAGGGTCAGTTTCATATGTAACAGGAAAAGAAAAGGCTTGTATTGAGGTTGGTGTAAAGAATACAACTATAAAAAAGGAAGCTAATATTACTGAAGAAGAATTACTAGCTATAATTGATGATTTAAATAATGACGATTTAGTTGATGGTATATTAGTTCAATTACCTTTACCTAAGCACATAGATACAGATAAGGTTATAAATAGAATTAATCCATTAAAGGATGTTGATGGATTCCATCCTATGAATGTTGCAGGTCTATATCTTCGTCAACCAGGAATTATTCCTTGTACACCAAAGGGAATTATTCAGGTTATAGAAAGTGCAGGTATTCAAATTGCTGGTAAAAAGGCATGTGTAATAGGTAGAAGTAATATTGTAGGTATGCCAGTTAGTAAGCTACTTTTAGATAAGAACGCTACAGTTACTATTGCTCATAGTAAGACAGAAAACCTAGCTTCAGTAACAAGTGAGGCAGATATTTTAATAGCTGCCGTAGGTAAGCCATTATTTGTTACTGCAGATATGGTTAAGGATGGTGCTGTAGTAATTGATGTTGGCGTTAATAGAAATGAAGAAACTAAGAAATTATGTGGTGATGTAGATTTCGTTAATGTTAAGGAAAAAGCATCGTACATAACAAAGGTTCCTGGTGGAATTGGGCCGATGACAATAACGTGCTTGATTGAAAATACTATTGAGTGCTATAATAATAAAATGAAGAGTAAATAGGAGGATATAATTATGTATTTACCAAATAAAAGACCAGATGATATGAAAAGAATTAATACTCCAGAGCTTGCAGATGCATTTATTGAAGAGCAAGTAGCTTTAATTCGTGAGCAAGTTAAGGATAAGAATGTTTTATTAGCTTTATCAGGTGGTGTTGATAGTAGTGTAGTTGCTGCATTATTAATCAAGGCAATCGGTAAGCAATTAGTATGTGTTCACGTTAACCACGGCTTAATGCGTAAGGGTGAAAGTGAAGAGGTAATTGAAGTATTCCAAAACCAATTAGATGCAAACCTAATTTATGTTGATGCATCAGATAGATTCTTAGATTTATTAAAGGACGTTGCTGAGCCTGAAACTAAGCGTAAGATTATTGGTAACGAATTCGTTAAGGTATTTGATGAGGAAGCATCAAAGCTAAAAGGAATTTGTCCATTCCTAGCTCAAGGTACAATTTATCCAGATATTATTGAAAGTGATGGCGTAAAGGCACATCATAACGTAGGTGGATTACCTGAGGATATGCAATTTGAGCTTGTTGAGCCTGTAAGATTATTATACAAGGATGAGGTTAGAGTTGTTGGTAAGCAATTAGGATTACCTTCATCAATGGTTGACCGTCAACCATTCCCAGGTCCAGGATTAGGTGTACGCTGCTTAGGTGCTATCACAAGAGATAGACTTCATGCATTAAGAGAAGCAGACGCTATTTTACGCGATGAATTTGATAAGGCTGGATTAACAACAAAGGTATGGCAATTCTTTACTGTAGTTCCTGATTTCCGTACTACAGGTGTAAAGGATGGCAAGCGTGCTTATGATTGGCCAGTGATTATTCGTGCTGTTAATACTGTTGACGCAATGGTATGTACTGTACCAGAAATCGAATACGCAGTATTAAAGAAGATTACAGAGCGTATTTTAAAAGAGGTAGATGGAGTTTGTCGTGTGCTTTACGATTTATCACCAAAACCATCTGCAACAATTGAATGGGAATAATAACTATAAAAACAATAGTGTAAAAGCTATTGTTTTTTTCTTAGCTATGCGTATAATATTTAATAGAATAATAAAATTTAAGGAGTATTAAAATGAAAATTGCAGTAACATATGATAATGGTAATATATTTCAACACTTTGGACATAGTGAATATTTTAAAATTTATATAGTAGAGGATAACAAGGTAGTTTCTAGTGAGGTTGTACCAACTAATGGGGCAGGACATAGTGCTTTATCAGGCTTTTTGGTTGAAAATAAGATTAATGTTCTTATTTGTGGTGGTATTGGTACTGGAGCACAAAGATCTATTTCATTTAGAGGTATTAAATTACATGCTGGAGTAACTGGAGATTGTGATTTAGCAGTTAGTAAATTACTTGATGGTACATTAGTTTCATCTAATGAGGCTAACTGTAGCTGTACAGGTCATGACCATGATCATGATGATCACAATTGTGGTAGTGGATGTCATTAATTAGTAAAAGATGTTTCGACATCTTTTTTCTTTTGTTGAGGGATATGTTTTTATTTGAATATTGCATATATTTTTGATATAATTTATAAGAAGTACTAGACAAAAAAGGAGATGTAAGTATGAGTAAGAAATTTTACTTAACAACTGCTATTGCTTATACATCATCAAAGCCACATGTTGGTAATGTATATGAAGCAATTTTAGCAGATTGCATTGTTAGATATAAAAAGAAGGCTGGCTTTGATACGTACTTTATGACAGGTACTGATGAGCATGGTCAAAAGATTCAACAAAAGGCTTTAGGATTAGGAATTACACCTAAGCAACATGTTGATAATATTTCAAATGAAATTAAAAGAATTTACAAGTCTTGTAATATTGAATATGATCACTTTGTAAGAACAACTGATGATTATCATGAGCGTGAGGTTGCTAACGCTTTTGAAAGATTATATAAAAATGGGGATATTTATAAGGGTGAATATTCAGGTCATTATTGCGTTGACTGTGAATCTTATTACACAGAAAAGGATTTAAAGGATGGTTGCTGTCCTGACTGTGGAGCTAAGGTTGAGCTTACAAAGGAAGAATGCTATTTCTTAAAGCTTGCTCCATATCAAGAAAGATTAATCAATTATATTAATGAGCATCCAGAATTTATTCAACCAGAATCTAGAAAGAATGAAATGATCAATAACTTCCTTTCTGCACCACTTCCTGATTTATGTGTATCACGTACATCATATACTTGGGGTATTCCTGTAAAGTTTGACCCTAAGCATGTTACATATGTATGGATTGATGCGTTAATGAATTATATTACTGGTATCGGTTTTAAGTTCGAAGGTGAATGTGGCGAAATTTATAATAAGTACTGGCCTGCAGATGTTCATTTAATTGGTAAGGATATCTTAAGATTCCATACAATTTATTGGCCAATTATGCTAATGGCATTAGAATTACCACTTCCAAAGCAAGTATTTGGTCATCCATGGATTTTAATGAATCATGGTAAGATGAGTAAGAGTAAGGGTAATGTAATCTATACAGATGAATTAATTGAATTATTTGGTGTAGATGCATTAAGATATTATGTTCTTCATGAAATACCATTTGCTCAAGATGGTAATATTACATATGAATTAGTTTGTGAAAAATCTAATTCTGATTTAGCTAATACATTAGGTAATTTAGTTAATAGAACTCTTGCGATGGTTAAGAAGTATTTTGGTGAAGAAGCAATCGTTAAATCAGAGGCTACTGAATTTGATGCTAAGCTAGTTGAGGTTGCTAATGAATCAATCGCTGCTTACAATAAGCTGATGGATCAATTTAAGGTTGCAGATGCGTTAGAGGCAGTAATGAAGCTGCTTCGTGCATCTAATAAATATATAGATGAAACTGCACCTTGGGTTTTAGCTAAGGATGAGGCTAAGAAGGAAGTTTTAAGAAACGTTCTTTATAATTTATTAGAGGCTATTAGAATTAGTGCAATTTTATTAGAACCAGCAATGCCTTCAACTTCAGCAAAAATCTTTGCAGGATTAAATACTAATTTAACTGCATTTGCTGATTTAGAATTTAATAAGCACGAGGCTTACAATGTAGGTACATGTGAGGTATTATTCAAGCGTTTAGACGTTAAAGAGGTTATGGATATCGTTGTTGCTAAGGAAGCAAAAAAGGAAGTAAAGCCAGAGCCTAAGAAGGAAGAAAAGAAAGTTGAAGAAAAGCCTGAAATTACAATCGATGATTTTGATAAGATTGATTTAGGTGTTGGTCAAATTTTAGAAGCTAAAAAGCATCCTAAGGCTGATAAGCTATTAGTATTTAAGGTTGATTTAGGTACAGAGGTTAGACAAATTGTCTCAGGTATTGCTAGATTCTACAAGCCTGAGGATTTAATTGGTAAAAAAGTTGTTGTTGTTAAAAACCTTAAGCCTATTAAATTAAGAGGAGAAGAATCACATGGTATGTTATTATGTGCTTCAGATATAAATGATGAGACTTTAGAATTATTAAATGTTGCAAGCTGTAATCCAGGAGATATCGTAAGATAATATGGAGAACGAAGTAAAGCTAAGTAATTCGTTTAAAAAATCTTTATTGAGAAAACAAATACTTAATGATGCATTTAGAGTTCTAATAGTTATTTTATCTTCAATTTTATATTCATTAGCTGTTGCTATATTTCTAGAGCCTACAAAGCTGTTATCAATTGGTATGACAGCTGTAGGACAAATATTAAGTAAGGTTTTTGGAGCAATTCCTAATTGTCCTGAATTCTTCACAACAGCCGGTGTATATGTATTTATATTCAATGTTCCATTATGTATTATTGGATGTAAATATGTATCACCAAGATTTATCATTTACACTATGATTTCTGTTATTTTACAATCAGTATTCTTAGCAGGATGGATTGATGGAGAATACATATTAACAAATATCATAGGAATAGATCCTACTGATGAGGCTAACAAATTATTCTTATCGATAGTTGCTGGCTTATTCGGTGGTGTAGGTGTTGGTATTGCCTTAAGATATGGTACATCAACTGGTGGAGTTGATATAATTGCTCAAGCACTTAGCTTGAAGAGAAACATATCTATTGGTACATTTTCAATGATTGTAAATATTTTACTTGCAATCACTAATGGTATCATTGAAGGCCAATTATCGGTATCATTATATACATTTATATTTATAATAATTTTAAATTTAGTAGTAGATAAAATACATACTGCTTACAATTATTTACGTATAGATGTTATCACAAAGCATAAGGAAGAGGTTTCCACAGCACTTCTTGAAGGAATTTGTAGGGGATGTACAATTTTAGATGTGCAGGGGGCTTATACTAAAGAAATTAAATATGATGTTTTTATGGTTATTTCATCATACGAGCTTGAGAAAGCTAAAAAGATAATCTATAAGGTTGATCCAGAAGCATTTATAATGGTTTTACCAGTAAAAAGAATTATTGGTGCGTTCTTCAAACACACAATAGTATAAAAAATTTAGGACTTTTATTGGTAAAATAGGAGTCCTTATTTTGTTTCAATAAAAAAGACTAAAATATTGTTTAATATATGTGGGGGTACTATGGATAAAAGAAGACTTAACAATCTTCTTATAAACATTGGTGTTGGAAATGAAAAAGCATTTGAGGAATTTTATAATTTAACTAGTAAAGGTATATATGCCTTTGTATATCCGTATTTTAAGGATCCTTACGAAACAGAGGATGCCCTGCAGGATATATATATGCTGGTAAAGGATAAAGCTCATTTGTATAAAAAGGATACTGATGCAAGAGCATGGTTGTTTCAGTTAGCAAAAAACCATTCCTTAAATTTAGTATATAAGAAGAATAGAGAAAATCAAAAGGCAGAGGAATTAATTAGGGGATATTCTGAGCCAAGACAAACCAAGTGGGATTCTACCTTATTTTTAGTTATGCAGCACACACTAGAAGAGGATGAATACCAAATAGTAATTAGACATGTACTTATGAATTATAAGCATAAGGAAATCGCAGTAGAATTGAATATGCCATTAGGTACTGTATTATCAAAGTACCAAACAGCACTTTTAAAATTAAGAAAGGAGTTGGAAAAGAAATGAAAGACATAGAAAAGTTATTACAAGAAGAGCTTAGTAATATTGTTCCTTCAATGTCTGAAGAGTTAAGAAATCACCCTATAACTTCTCGTGAAAAGAAACCAGTGTTTATTCCGTGGAAGTTAGTGATTTCTGTATGCTCATTAGTTATGATTGCCGTATTAGCAATATCACTAAGCATTTTAAATCCATCAACTCCTGGAAGTCAAATCGGTACAACAACTACACCGACAGAAACAATTCCTGCAGAAAATGAGTACAGCTACTATCTAATTCAAATTAACCCTAAAATACTAATTAAAACAAATAATGGCGAGGTCTTAGACGTTAAGCCTTTAAATGAAGACGCTATTAATCTTTTAGAAAATATAAAAGATATTATTAAGAATTCTCAAATTATAGATAGTATTAATCTAATTGCACAAAAGGCAGTTGAAAAAGGCTACATTTCTAAAGAGGAAGCTAAGACTATTAATATATCTGCAATTGAAGGCTCAAGTGATGAAGTATTCAATTGTATTACAAATGCATTTGAAGAATACTTTACAAATAATGGATTTACTAATGTATTAATCAAACCAAAGGAAGATAAGATTACAATAGAAGATTATTGTAATGACAATAATATTGATATTGATGATTTTGATCAATACTTTGATAACTTACCTTCTACTCATAATCATAGCTATGAATCAGAAGTAACAACAAATCCAGCATGTGAAGCAGCAGGTGTAAGAACATACACATGTAAATGTGGAGATACATATAA
>JAZQVB010000147.1:0-4462 GCA_045631605.1 Anaeroplasma sp. | reverse complement strand
AATTTGTTAAAATTTACAACAAGAAGCTTGATAATAAGCTTAAAAATACAAAGAATGAAATGACAGATGACATTACATTCTTATATTTAAGATCATGTAATTTAAATATAGAATTTAGAAAAGCTAATGATATAATTACCTCATATTTTAAATCTGATAAGGTAAATATACCAATGCTTTATGAGCTACTTAAAATTTCAGCTAAAAGATTCGATACAAAGGCAATTGAGCAAGTAATTGATATAATTTATAAATCATTTATTAATGACTCTACTGAAATTAAAAATCAAAACTCTATATTCCATTTAAAAAGAGTAGTAGAGGAATTAATATTAATGGAGGGTAATTTAAGGCTTTTAAATCCAAATTCTATGGATAAATTATTTGAAATAATTAATTACGCACTTAAAAATAAGGATGACAAGGATTATAAGGTTCTAGTTACATTAGTTCATTACCTTATATTAGCTCATGATAAATTCGAATATAAATATGATTTAATATCTCTTGAGGAATTATTTGCTGAAGAGTCAAATTACACTACCGCAACAAGCTGGAAGCATATGCTGTTTAAGAGCTTAATATTAGATGAGGATGATAGATTCATTGATATATTAAATTATATATATGATTCTGATATAGATTTATCTATTACAGAATTATGCTATATCGAAAGATTCTATTCTCAATATGCATTCTCAATAGATTATGAGGATGACATTGATAATAAGATAGATTATTATATGTATCTATCTGAATTATTTATTGAATTTTATAAGGATCATAAGCATTCAATAATTGTTTGTGCGAAAATGCTTCATACTATATTTATGGGATTATTCTATTCATATGAATATGAAGTATTTGATGAGGTAATAGATAATTATAAGGATGTTCTAGCATTCTTTAAGAGCTTAAATAACGATAAGTTATCACTTAATATATTACAAAACGAAATAGCTAATTTCAAAGGTGATATATCTAGATACTATTCTGAATTTGAGCCAACTAATGATTTTTATGATTCATTCTTAAGAATTGAACAGGATACATATAAAATGTTTAGTAAATAGAAAAAACTTAAAATAAAGTTTGTAGTGAACCCATAAAGTTGGACACTTTTTAGTAATATATTATATACAATGAAGGGCTTGATGTCTATATTGAATAGGCGTCATGCCTTTTCTTTTTAATATAAAATACCGATAATGGTAATAATATATTATGGTGATTAAATAAAATGAAAATAGAACAATATGCCAGTATTATTTTAATAGTAGTAGGATTTTATTATATTGTTGCTGAATTAATTGCAGTGATTAGTAGTAAAAGTGGAATAAAAGCTTATTTGTATAACACTATAAGTGAACTAGGGACTAATAGCTTTTCCCCACAATTTAAGGTTATGAATAGTGCGTTTTTTATTACGGGAATAACATTTGGTGTTTGTTACGCCCTTGTTATATATCCAGAATTAACTGGATTATATAGATTTATATGTTTGATATTAGCATCATCATTATCAATTGGAACGTTAGTAGTAGGAATGTTTCATGGTGGAGAGTATTTATTTCATAATATAGGCACAGTAATGACTTTTGTTGGTGGTGCTTTATTATTAATATTTACTTCTTTATCAATGCAAGGTAATAGTAGCTATATAACTGCTTATTTCATATTAGGTAGTATAAGTGTATTAGCCTGTATAATATTTTTATTTTTTAGAATGTACGGAATTAATTTGTGGTATCCAATACTAGAAAGATTAATAATATATCCAGTTATTTTATTCGAAATTTCTATAGGATTTCAAATGATAAGGAAATTATATACATAACATATACAAAACAAGTAAATTATCTTCCATTTTTTCCTTTTTTATGATACAATACACTTGTATTTGTTCAAGATAGGAGTGAATGTTTTATGAAAAAGTTTTTCAATTTAGAAGCGAGAGGGACAAATGTAAAAACTGAGTTCATGGCCGGTTTAATTACATTCTTCTCAATGTGCTACATTCTAATGGTAAACGCTGGTATGTTTACAGAGTTAGGTGTATCATATAACGCTATTTATATTGCAACAGCAATATCAGCAGTAGTAGGAACATTATTAATTGGTTTCCTTGCTAATTTGCCACTTGCTCAAGCTAGTGGTATGGGATTAAATGCTTTCTTTGTTTATACAATATGCTTAGGCTTCGGCTTATCATATGAAAATGCGTTAGTTCTAGTTTTATTAGAAGGTATTATTTTTATTATTTTAACTTTAACTGGGTTGAGAAAGGCAATATTTGATGCAATTCCACAATGTGTAAGAATTGCTATTACTCCAGGTATTGGGTTATTTATTGCATTTATCGGTTTACAAAATTCAGGATTAGTTGTTAATGAAGATGCTACTCTTGTAACATTACATTCATTTAATATTTTAAAGGATGGTAGCTGGCCAAGTATTATGCCACTTGTTGTTTGCTTAGTTTCATTCCTTGCAATTGTTGTTTTATCAAAGAAGAATGTTAAGGGTGCTGTATTATGGGGTATTCTTGGCGGTACTGGTTTATACTATTTATTAGGCTTAACAATTCCTAATTTCTTCGATAATTTAGGTGTTTCATTTGGTAGTCCATTTGCAGCATTTAAGGATTTCGGTACTGAAGCATTTTTAGCTGTATTTAAAAAAGGCTTTGATTTCTCAGCATATATTGAGGCTAAGGGTTCTGCATCATTAGTTTTAACTGTAATTACATCAGCTTTAGCATTCTGTATGGTAGACTTATTTGATACTATCGGTACATTATATGGTGCATGTAAGCGTGGTAATTTATTAGATGAAAATGGTGAAGTTATTAATATGAATAAGGCTTTACTTGCTGACGCTATTGCTACATCAGTAGGTGCTTTGTGTGGTACTTCAACAGTAACAACATATGCAGAAAGTGCTGCAGGTGTTGCTGAAGGTGGCAAGACAGGTCTTACTTCAGTATTTGTTGCATTATTCTTTGCAATCGCAATGTTCTTAAGCCCATTAGCTCAATTCGTTCCAAGCTGTGCTACAGCGGCCGCGTTAATCTTCGTTGGTGTATTAATGATGTCAACTATTAAGGAAGTTAACTGGGATGATTTAGAGGTTGGTGTTCCATCATTCTTAACAGTAGCTATGATGCCATTAACTTATAGTATTTCATACGGTATTGCGTTTGGTATTATTTCATATGTAATTATCAATTTATGTGTTGGTAAGGTAAAGAATATCAAGCTTGCTACTTGGATTATTGGAATTTTATTCATTTTAATGTTATTATTTACACATTAATTTTAAGGAGCTTCGGCTCCTTATTTTCTTAGAGGTATATTATGAAGGTTATAATAAAAAGAATATTAATTGGTATATTTATAGGTGTTATAGCCTTTTATTTTTTAACACTTATAGGTACACCAATATTATTTAACATACTATTTAACAGATATGAAAGCCCAGATTATTTAATAACTCCTGGTGTTGTTAATTATAGTGAGGTATCTAGTGAATATAGTAGAGAAGAAATAAAATATAAATCTAAGGATAATATTCTTCAAGGGTATTATTATGAGGTGGATGATTCTAAAGCGTTAATAGTAATGTCACATGGTATACATGATGGTGCTGATTCCTTACTTGCTGAGGCATTATATTTTATTGATAATGGCTATTCAGTATTTTCATATGATACATCAGGATCATCTAATTCAACTGGTAAGGTTATGGGATTTACTCAATCTTTAATTGATTTAGAATCAACATTAAATTACTTGAATTCAGATGATGAATATAAGAGTCAAAAGAAGCTATTATTCGGATTCTCATGGGGAGCCTTCGCAAGCTCTGCAGTATTGAATTTTGACATTGATAATATTTATGGAAGTGTATCAATATCAGGCTATAATGACTCTGATAGCCTAATTGTATCTAAGGGAGTAGGCTATGTAGGTAAATTAGCATATACTGGTGAATTTGTTGTAAAGGCTGTTCAAAGAAGTAGATTTGCAAATTATGTGAATTATACGGCAGTTGATGGAATTAATAAAAGTAATCTACCTGTGTTTATCGCTCATGGCACTGATGATACAGTAATTAGATTTAATGTAGATTCTATTATTGTGAATAAGAATAAAATTACTAATCCTAATGTCGAATATTATATTTCTGATGGTGGTAATCATACATCTCTTTTATATAGTAATCAGGCAATTGCTTATCAAAATATAGTGGATAACGCAATAAAGAAAATGAATTATAATGAAAAGAAGGATTATGTATCTAAGGTAGATGATAAGCTTTATAGCCAATTGAATTCAAATTTATTTTCTTCAATATTAAATTTTTATAATAATTGTATTTAAGACCTAGTGATAGGTCTTTAATTTTTGGATAAATATACTCATAATGCATATAGGTCAATAAAAAAATTTGTTAATTAGTT
>JAZQVB010000146.1:0-5518 GCA_045631605.1 Anaeroplasma sp. | reverse complement strand
ATATTCTAAAATCATATTAGGATTTACTGATGAATCAATATGAAGCTTTTTAAGAGTTCTATGTAATAAAGCATAGATATCTCTTGAATAGCATACAAGAGATGTTGGGATACCATATTCAGTAAACGCATCATAGATTATAGACCAAATAATATTCTTATATTCCTTCTTTTCATCATAAATACATCTAATAAATACTCTATTAGATTTAGGATAGATAAATACTAATGTAAGTGGTCTAACACGCTCTTCAGTTGAATAAGGTAAATAAAATGAGAATAAATATACCTCTTCTGATTTATAAGATGAATTAGTAAATTCCTCTACAATATCCTTATTACACAAAGATAGCTTAGGCTTAATTTCTAAGTATGGTAAAGGACGAGCTAATACTGCATATTGAAGCTCTTGGCTATCAAATTCAATCATGAAGCAGTATTCCTCTGCAAATGCCTTTACAATATCTTCCTTTTCGTTATTTATAACACATTCTATTAATTCTAGATATTCAAATAATAGCTTTTCATCCTTAATGCTTGCAGGTTGATGTCTATAACCCTTTTTAAATCTATAAATTACTAAATTATTAGTTTGCTTAATTTTTAGATTTCTAGCCTTTAAATATTGAATTTCCTCTTCATTTAAATGCTCCTTATCGATTAAAACAGCACATAATGAATCACAATCAGCAATAGTTATATAGTCTAATGATTCACTTGAAAGAATATCATGAACATAATTAAATCCATCCTCATTTGAGAATAATTGAACACCAAATGATTCTCCGAAAAAGGCATCAATAAATGTAAATAAAGCCTTTTTATTTTGTCTAGAATTAATAATATAAAAGATATCTGCAGATGAAAATAAATTCCAAAAGTCATCCTTTATAAATTTATTTAGTTTTTTTCTTATATCTAAATAATAAGTTTTATTCATGATTACTCCTATATACAACTACTCTTTTAATACCATAAGTTTTATTTTTTATTAATGATAATCCATTAATTTCCTCTGGGAATTTAGTATCAATTCCCATTTCAAATACTATTAAACCATCATTATTAAGCTTATTTAATGATAATTCTAGTATTTCCTCTACATTTACCATTTTATAAGGCGGATCTAATATGATTAAATCGTATTTTATATCTACTGTATTGTAGAAGGCCTTATAATCAAGATTATAGTATTTTACTTCCTTAATACCAAGGCTTGTACAGTTTTTTTTACAAACATTTAAGGCATCCTTATTTAAATCATTTAAATATAAATAATCCATACCACGAGATAATGCTTCAATTCCCATAGCGCCAGAGCCAGCGAATAAATCAAGGCATACTCCACCATCAAAATAAGGGCCAATCATGTTATAAATAGCCATTCTTACCTTATCTTGAGTTTCTCTTGTAGTTTCTAGATTTGTCATTTCAATAATTCTATGTCTGTATTTTCCTGCAACAATTCTCATATTTACTCCTAATTAGGTAGCTTATCTACAATTTTATAATTTACTGTTCTACCATTAAATTGCTTATTTGGAAGCTTCTTTAAGAATTTAGATGCTTCCTTATTAATTTCAATATAGCTATATTTCTTTTCGATTACAATCTTACCAAAATGCTCTCTATGAATCTTTAATGCATCATGGAAAAACACAACTAATTGATTAGGTCTAACCTTATCTATTGCCCCTATATTAACCTCAATAACTAAATACTTCTTCTTGCTTGGAACAAAATCATTAGTTTTATATTTAGAGCCCTTAGGAGCGTCAGCCTTAGTTTTCTTACCAGGCTTAATTGAAATATCCTCTATTGCAGGATATTCTCTTCTTGTATTACCATCAATCATAGAAATTAATGTTGCTAATAAAGGAAGTGGATCTGAATTTAATCTTGCAAGCTTAGCTAGCATTGCATCATATTCATGATTATCCTTATTGTTTTCCATTCCCTCAACAATGCTTAAATATAGCTTCTTTTGGAATGAATTATTAATTTCCTTAACAGTTGGAATCTCGTGACGAGTAATCTTTTGCTTAGTATATGCCTCTAAATCAGCAATTCTACCCTTTGTTTTAATTGTAGAAATAGTAATTGCTGTACCAACATTACCAGCTCTTGCTGTTCTACCAATTCTATGAACATATAATTCATTTTCATTTGGTACATCAAAATTAATTACACAGTCAATACCCTCAACATCAATACCTCTTGCTGCAACATCTGTTGCAATTAAAATATCAAGATTTGAGCTTCTAAATGAATGCATTACTCTATCACGAAGGCTTTGCTTCAAATCGCCATGTAATCCATCAGCCTTAAATCCATAGGCTTGAAGGAATAATACAAGCTCATCAACCATTGCCTTAGTGTTTGCAAATATCATAACACACTTAAATTGGTTATAATCTAAAAGTCTTATTAATAAGTCCTTTTTAGAGTCCTTTTTACAATAATATACCTGTTGATCAATAGCCTCTACAGTTAATGTCTTGGCCTCAATCTTAACCATTTTTGGTTCGATCATATAATTTTTAGCTAAATTTTTGATAAATGGTGGTAATGTAGCTGAAAATAATGCTGTTTGTCTTTCCTTAGGCATAGTTTCCATTATCTTCTCTAAATCCTCTTGGAAGCCCATCTTAAGCATTTCATCAGCCTCATCTAAAACAAGGTATTTAATGTTTTGGAAGCTTAAATTACCTCTGTTCATTTGATCAATAATTCTACCTGGTGTACCAATAACAATTTGAGGACGTTTTTTTAATTCCTTAAATTGCTTTTCATATGATTCACCACCATAAATAGTACATAATCTTACATTCTTTTGATTACTTACTAGCTTAGCTAATTCCTTAGAAACCTGAAGTGATAGCTCTCTTGTAGGGCATAAAACTAAGGCTTCTATATTATTTGATTTTAGGTTAATTCTTTCAAGTAATGGTATAGAGTATGCAAATGTCTTACCAGTACCTGTTTGAGCTTGACCTATAACATCATTACCCTCTAATAAGAAGGGAATAGACTTTTCCTGTATAGGCGTTGGCTCTAAAATATTTTCTTTGTTTAATGCCTCTATTATGGCATTAGATATGTTTAAATTTATAAATTGATTCATTATTATCTCCTTAATACTTAAAAAAAGTGGATCAAATCCACTAATAAGTAAATTCCCTAGGAAGGTCGTGAAGAGTTAATCCTCCACGGTGGAAGCCTCCATCTAGCATTAATTAGGGTTCTCAAATTAAGAGCATCCGCACATAATAACTCTCAGCTTCCTTAAAATATACTTTGAGCTCCACGGCCATCTTCCTAGTTAAAATTATTATACACTATTATTACTGAAATTACAACTAAATGACTAACTTATGTAAGACCAAATTATAGCAATAAAGCCACATAAAATTAATAATACAGCTACTAATTTCATTAAATCGTCGCTCTTATCGCCGCTGTATTTTGTTTTACCAACTACTTGTAAAATAAATGCGATAAAACCAACTAAAATCATACAAATACCAGCAGTGAAATGTTGAACAAAATAGCTTGCTGGATCAAGTTTTAACACATATACCTCAACAAACATTTCTACTAATAAAATTATAGTTATAGCAGCTAAAATACCCATAGTAAGCTTAGCAGCTCTTTTTTCTTTGTTATTTAACATGGAAATTCCTCCTAATATCATAAGCTCTATATAAATTATATCATTCTATATTTGATTTACAAGATTATTTAAGAAAATAAGGTGAGCTTAACTATAAACTCACCTCATATTAGTTATAATTAGTTATTAGCTTTTGGAGCTTTTTTTAATTCAACTACGTTTTCAACAACCTTAGCCTTTGGATTAGCTAAACCTTGCTTAGCTAATTCAACTAATTTTGTGAAACCTTCTGCATCATTAACAGCCATTTCAGCTAACATTTTTCTATTGATTTCGATATTAGCTTGAGCTAAACCATTAATGAAACGAGAATACTTAATGTCATTTAATTGACAAGCAGCATTGATACGTTGAATCCATAATTTTCTAAAGTCTCTTTTACGAGCCTTTCTATCTCTATAAGCATATGCTAAAGAACGCATAACTTGCTCATGAGCAGTTTTGTATAAAGTATGCTTTGAACCATAGTAACCCTTAGCTAATTTTAAGACAGCCTTACGTCTTCTTCTTGTTGTGTATCCACCTTTTACTCTTGGCATGTTCCTAACCTCCTAATTACTTCATTGTAGCGATTAATTGCTTAATACGCTTGATATCTGTTGAATGTACTAAACCAGACTTTGATAAGTTCTTGTTTTGCTTATGAGTCTTGTTAGTCTTTAAGTGGCCTGTATAAGCATGACCACGCTTAATTTTACCTGTACCTGTGATTTTGATTCTCTTCTTTAAACCACTATGTGTTTTTTGCTTTGGCATTTTTTCTTACACTCCTTATTTATCTGTTTTTGGCGCAATTACTGCGAACATAATTTTACCGTCTAATCTAACTGGAGATTCGACAGTAGCAACTTCAGCAAGACTTTCAATAAATTTATCAATTACTTGCTTACCTAGGTCTTGGTGGGCGATCATACGACCGTAGAATCTAAGTGTTACCTTAACCTTGTTACCCTTGGCAAGAATTGTTTGAGCTTTTCTAGCTTTTGTTTCTAAGTCATGCTTTTCAATTGTTGGTGATAATTGAATTTCTTGTACAACTATAACCTTTTGTTTCTTCTTCATTTCCTTTTGTCTTTTTTGTTGTTCAAAACGGAAACGAGAATAATCCATCATTTTTGCAACTGGTGGATTTGCATCTGGTGAAACTAAAACCAAATCCATTCCACGTTCTTCTGCTGCTGCAAAAGCCTTGCCACGAGATAGCACACCTAATTTTTCTCCCGTTTCTGTAATAACTAGCATTTCTTTACAGCGAATATTTTCATTTACTAATTCTTCTGTGCTTTTCTTTTGCTTGTTAATACCCTTCACCCCCTAATAGTGTGAAAAAATAAAAGAGGACATAAAACGCCCTCTAAAAAATCATACTAAGATATTTATATCAAAGTGACATTTACCTACCAACTTAACTTATCGATCAGGTGAGAACTTGGCGTTTCTACTTTCCACATATTATTTTAACCTTCTATATGATACACTATTTCAATTAATATGTCAAATACTTTTTTAACTTTTTTTTAAAATATTTGCTTGAAACCATAATTGATATAGGTTCTATGCTATTTTATCATTTTATAAGAATAAAATCTAGTTAAAATTATTGTATTTTAATTAAATTATTTTAAATCAATTATATTATATATTAATAAATAACATAGGCCAGCTAATATTATCCAAAGTGGAGCTAGTATAATTCCATCACATGATATTATTTCATTTTTAACCTCAATTAATGGAATTATATTTTTAAATATTTTATTGACTGCTTGATTACTTGATGTGATTAATCTAATCGCAATAGATATAAATGTTACTAATAATGGAGATATTATTGATTGAAATGAGG
>JAZQVB010000145.1:0-12127 GCA_045631605.1 Anaeroplasma sp. | reverse complement strand
AGAAAATAATAATATTAATGATAAAATAATTTTAAATATAAATGCTGATGATGTTGTAAGTATTGGGGATTATAATGAATTAAGTATAGTTGATAAATTAATCCAAAATAGAATTAACCTATATCATATGAAAAATGGTGTTTATATTGAAAATCCTGAAACTGTTATAATATCACCAGAGGTTACTATAGAGTCTGGTGCCATTGTTTACCAAAATACGAAATTATTAGGTAATACTAAAATAGGTAGCAATTCAGAAATTGGACCTAATTCATTTATTTCTAATTCGATATTAGGTGATAATGTTATAGTTAATAGTAGTATGATAGAGGATTCTAAAATAGGAAATAGAACAAATATAGGGCCATTTGCTCATATAAGAATGAATTCAAATATTTTAGAAAATGTAAGATTAGGTAATTTTGTTGAAATTAAAAATTCTACAATCGGTAATAACACATTTGCTTCTCATTTAGCTTATGTAGGAGATACTACATGTGGAGAAAATGTTAATTTCGGTTGTGGTACTATAACTGTTAATTTTGATGGTAAGAATAAACATAGAACATCTATAGGAGATAATGTATTTATAGGCTGTAATAGTAATTTAATTGCTCCCGTAAATATAGCTTCAAATACATTTATTGCGGCAGGTACTACAGTAACTGATGCTCTTGATGAATATGATTTTGCGATATCTAGAAATAAACAATTAACTAAAAAACTATATGCTAAAAAATATATTAATAAGGATTAAAAAATGAAATATTTTGGTACTGACGGAATACGAGGTGTTCCTGGTGAAAGCCTACCTTATGATTTGGTTGATAAAATAGGTAAGGCACTTCATATTTTTAATAAAAAGAATATATTAATTGGAACTGATACTAGAATATCTAAGGATAATATGATTACGCATTTAGCTAATGGTATAACATCAATGGGAATGAATGTGATAATATTAGGTGTAATTTCTACACCAGCATTGATTTTTGAATCTAGAAGAAGAAATACAGTAGCAGTTATGATTACAGCAAGCCATAATCCTTATAAGGATAATGGTATTAAAATAACTAATTCAGGACTCAAATTAACTATAGATGAGGAAAAGAAGATTGAGGAATTAATAGATACAGATTTACCTTGTGTTGATGAAAAGGGATTAATATATTACGATTATAATTCGGGATTAGATTATATTGACTTTATTAAATCACATATAGAAAAATCAAATCTTAAAATAGCAATTGATTGTGCTAATGGTAGCGTATATAAATTGGCTCCTATTATTTTTAATGAGGTAACAAATAGATTACATGTTTTAAATTCTAATCCTAATGGTTTAAATATTAATCTTAATTGTGGATCTACAGATACAAAGGAATTAAGTAAATATGTAATAGAAAATAATTGTGATATTGGCTTTGCGTTTGATGGAGATGCTGATAGAGTTATTTGTATAGATAATAAGGGAAGAAGAATTGATGGCGATGTCATTTTATTTGTTATTGCTAAATGTCTAAAACAAATTAATCTATTAACAAATTCATCTGTAGTATTAACTATAATGAGTAATTTAGGAATTATTAAATCCTTAAATGAAAATGGTATTAATGCTATAGAGGCTAATGTAGGCGATAAATATGTTATCGAACAGATGGCTATAAATAATGCTTCACTTGGTGGAGAAAATAGTGGTCATATCATTATTAGTAACTGTTTTCATACAGGTGATGGTATATTAACATCACTAATTTTATTAAAGGCATTATCATGTTTAAAAACAACAATATCTGAAGAATATGACAGTATTAATATGTATCATGACAAAATGATAAATATTAAGGTTTTAAACCGTAATAAGGTAATGGATAATATAGATTTATTTAATAGTGTTAATGATATAAAAAATAAATTAGATAATGATTGTAAAATAATTATTAGACCATCTGGGACAGAAGATGTTATTAGATTATCTGTAATGGCTAAGAATTTAGATGATGTTAATAAATATTCTGAAATTTTAAAAAATATAATAATTAATATATAATATTGAGCCACAATGTGGCTCTTTATTACTTTATATTATGTGAAATTGTCTTTTCTATTGCAAAAGTATTATAAATTTTGTACAATAAACAAATGTAAGTCTAAGAGGTGATTTTATGTTAAAGAAAATAGGTTTCTTTATATGTGCTGGCTTTTTCGCTATTGCGGTAATTTATTTACAATACAACACATATAGAGTTGAATATGTTATGGATTTATATAACTCATATATTGATAACGAAGAGTATGGTAAGGTAACTACTTTATTCAATTATGTTGTTGATACAAATTCTATTGTTGATGAAAAAAATGATAATGGTGTAATTGAAATATATCCTGGAATTATGCCTGTTAGCGCTACATATAAGGAAAATGCAGCTGAGATGTCATATGTAATGTATGAAAATGTATATCATTTATATTTATTTAATTCTAAATATTCATTTAATGATATAACAAGTGATGATAAGGTAACTAACTATAGTAGTGTTAGATTTAATTCTAGTACAGGGGAGCACTATGATTATTTCTTAATTCAAAATGCAGATGTTAATGCAGCATATTATATTTCTGAGCCTAAAACAAAGGAAGAGGCATTATTAAATTGTAGTAGAGATTATTTAGATATTATTGATTCCTTAGGATTTTTAAGCTTAGATTTTTCTAATTCTGAAATTACAGAAATTGAAAGTCAAATTGGTAATATTGAAAGCATTTCAATTATGTCAAATGAACAAGATGTTAAATATACATTTAATGTATCACTTGATTTTAATGAGGTATTCTTTGCAAATTCAGCTGAATTATTAAATAAGCATAATCAAATGCTAGATGAATATGAGAAATCTCAATCTAATGATGAAAGAAAAGAAATTAAAAATAAGCTTATTACAGCCTTACAGGAATGGGAAGATCAATATTGTGTAAACGGATCAGCTTATTATGTAAATAATGATGAATTTAAAACTCCAGCTTCAGTGTATTGGAAGCTTGCAGGACCGATGGCTATATTTATCTTAGTTGTTGCGTTCTTATATGTATTATTCTTTATGAGAAAACAATTAAAACGTCTATTTAATAGATTGTTAGGTAATACAAATGAAGAGGAAGAGCCAATTACTCCAAATAAGGAGCAAGTTATGATTGGTGATGTACCATATGATGATTTTGCTAAATTCGTTATTCCTGATGAGGAAGAGGAAGTAAAAGAAGAAAAAGAGGAAGAAATAAAAGAATAATATTATATATTATTAATTATGTCACACTTGAAAAGGTGTGACATTTTTTGTTGAAGAAAGTCGAAAAAAATAGTATAATTATTATTGATAGATACGTTTTAATGGGGTTGCGGAATGCACTCCAAAATACAACTTCATAACCGTTGCACACTCCACAATTTTATTCTTTTTTATGAAAATGGAGTGAAAATCCGAAAAATGCGTAAAAAAGTGTTGCAATACTCCAAATTGGTGTTATAATGGTATCGTGAAAGTGTTTTTATATAAAATACGATAGGAGGTCAATATGTTAAAGATTAAGGTTATTAACAAAGCAGGAAACGAAATGTATATCGGTTCACATGCTGAGAAAGCTTGCTGCATATTTAATTTTGAATATGAAGATGGAGACTGGTTCATTGTAGACTCAGATAAGAAAAATGGTTTTTATAAGGTTAAGCTTGAGGATACAATGCAAGAATCAATTATTTATGTACCTGGTAATTTCTTTACCTACTTTGTTCCTAATAAGGATAAAAGAAGTAATTATTCACCAAAGTCATTTTATGGGAATTGTCACATTATAAGTGTTGAAGAGGCAACGAAGGAGGAATTAAGTGTTAGAAGAAATTTAGCATTTAATCCATACGATCAACATGAAAATAATACATTCTTCCCACATTCATCTGCAAACATTGAAACTAGAGGTGAATGTACATTCGCAAGTAGAAATGCGATTGATGGTTATTATTACAATGATTCACATGGTAGTTTCCCATATCAAAGCTGGGGTATTAATAGAGACCCTAAGGCTGAATTCAAAATTGATTTTGGTAGAGAGGTTATTGTTGATGAGGTAGTATTAACATTAAGAGCTGATTTTCCACATGACAATTATTGGAAGAACGTCACTTTAGAATTTAGTGATAATTCAACTGTATCAGCTGATTTAATTATGAGTGCTGATAGACAGCCAATTAAATTTGAGCCTAAAAGAGTAACAAGTATTACTCTTAAGAAATTAATTAAGGCAGAAGGAGTTTCTGAATTCCCAGCCTTAACACAATTTGAAGCTTGGGGCTACGAAACTATAAAGTAGGTGAAAAAATGAGTCAAGTTAAATTTGAAAAGGTTGAAAGAAAAGATTTTAAAATAAGACCTGACTTTACAAGAGAAGATGTAAAGAAGGCCTTAGACAAGGTTGTTGTTATTGTTGACAACATGATGAAGAAATTCCATGGTGATGATTTCCCAACTGCAAACTCAGTAAATGGTGTTTATAATAAGGTTGGTAACCTATCATGGCATCCAGGACAAGAGGATTATAACCATGTATGGACTACATCATTCTGGACTGGTATTTTATGGTTAATGTATGAATATACAGGAGATGAAAAATATAAGGTAGAAGCGCAGCTTCATACTGATTCATTCGCACAAAGAATTGATAACTATTACAATAAGGATGAATCTGAGGCAGGATTAAATCACCATGATATCGGATTCTTATATTGTATATCTACAGTAGCTGATTATAAGATTACAGGTTCACAAAAGGCTTTAGAAACATCTTTAAAGGCTGCAGAGCTTTTAGCTAAGAGATGGATTGAAAAGGCACAAATTCTACAAGCTTGGGGAGACATGAATGACCCTAACCAAAGAGGTAGAATGATTATTGACTGTAACTTAAATATTCCCTTATTATATTTTGCAGATAAATTCGAACCTGAAAAGGATTATTTCAGAAAAGCATACGCTCATGTAACTACAGCTAGTAAGTATATCGTAAGAGAAGATGCATCAACATTCCATACATTCCATATGGATACTGAAACAGGTTTACCAAAGTTTGGTTCAACTCATCAAGGCTATTCAGATGATTCTTGCTGGGCAAGAGGTCAAGCATGGGGTATTATGGGATTCCCATTATCTTATAAATATACTAAGGATTATAAGCTAATTGAATTAGCTAAGAAGCTTGCTAACTATTTCTTAAATAGATTACCAAACGACTTTGTATGTAACTGGGATTTAATATTCACTAATGATGATGACCAAAGAGATTCATCAGCAGCAGCAGTTGCGGCAATCGGTATGTCAGAGATGTTAAAGCATATTCCACTATCAGATGCAGATAGAGAAATTTATGAAAATGCAGTATTACATATTGCAAAATCATTATCTGAAAATTACATCGGTGAAAATTTAGAAGGTATCTTAACTCACGGTGTATATTTCTTCCATGGTAAGCTAGGTATTGATGAATATACAATATTTGGTGATTACTATTTCGTTGAATTATTAATGAGACTATATAAGGATTGGAATTCTTACTGGTAGGATTATCATTAATAAAACAAGTTTGGATGATTCCGAAAATATTCGGTTCATTATATAAATTAAGTAGTAATAATTTAAAAAAATAGAAAGGACAAAAGAAAAAATGAAATTAAGAAAATTATTTTTAGGTGCTGCAGTAGCTTCATTAGCTTTAGGCTTAGGTACTGCAGGTTTACAAGCAGCTGAAACTGGTTTAACACAAAACTTTGATTATTCAGCTGACGGTATTGGAGCTGTTGGTGGTTCTAATGCTTACGATATTTATGCGAAATCAAATGTTACTAATGAAGTATTAGAATTAGTACAAGTTGATGGTAGAGATGCTTTACATTTCGGTGTAACTGGTAATGGTGATAGCACAGAATCTACTGTACCAAAGCTACAAATTCGTGATAGTGGTGTTGCAAACAGCGTGTTCAATAAGGAAGGCGCATCAGTAGTTATTAAGACAAGCTATAAGACTGTAAGAACTTATACAAAGTGCTTCTACATTCATCAAGCTGATCTTGGTACAATTCAAATTAGCCAAATTAAGGGTCTTGCCGCTAACACATGGCATGATTTAACAATTGTATTAAAGCCTAATGCAGGTGCTAATGGTACAGGTGCAGTATATGCATATGCTAACGGTGCATTATTACCAGTAGATGATAAAACAGATTATATTAGCGTTGCTGCTGATAAGGTATTTAACGGTAAGATTAATGAAATCGGCTTCCAAGCTGGTAAATCTGACTTTACTTATGAAGAAGGCTATTTCATTGATTATGTATCAGTTGCTGAATATACACCAGTTACTGCTACAGTTGACGCAACTAAGACAGTTTCTGTTGGTGACTCAGTAGAAATTGCTCCAGTATTATCTGGTGAAGCTGCAATTTCAGCTTATAATGTTGAAATTTCTGACACTTCAAAATTAACTTATGAAAATGGTAAGTTCTGGGGTCAAGCAGAGGGTCAAGTTGAAGTGAAATTCAATTTCGTTGATGAATTAATTCAAGATGTTACAACAACAGTTACAGTTGAAGCAGCTACTTCTGATATCTTAGTATCTGATGTTACTTTAAATGAATTATTTGCTAATGGTTTAGCTTTAACAGTTGGTCAATCATTCAAGACTGCTCAATTATTTACTGCTTTACCAGCAACTGCAACAAATAAGACTTTAAATTATGCTGTTCAAGGTGATGCATTATCATACGCTGACGGTGTAATTACAGCTGTTAAGGGTGGTTCTGCTAAGTTAGTAATTACATCTGCAGATGGTAATTTAACTAAGGAATTTGACGTTACAGTAAAAGCTGGTAACTTCGCATCATTAAATGACTATGCATTAACTGATAAGTGGTTAGCTCCTACAGCTGAATTAACATATACTGGTTGGGAAGCTTTAGAATATACTGGTACATACGCTAGAGTATTTACTGAAACTGAAGTAGTTGAAGATGAATTATTCGGTAAGGCTATTAAGTATAATGGTACAGGTTCTAATCCATCTTCTAACGAAGGTACAATGACTGGTGGTGCTGCAATTATTAAGCACATCCCTATGTCTGAATTACAAGCTAATAAGGATTATAAGATTTCTGGTTGGGCTAAGGTTGATACAGTTGAAGGTCAAGTAGCTCCTAAGACTAGAGTTGACGTTAAGGTTTATGCATATAAGCTAGTTAATGGTGCTCCTTCATATTTATCAGGTGCTCCATACTCAATGCAAATGACTTCATTATCTAATTTCGCTAATACTGGTTGGAGATATTTCGAGTTACCATCAGTAGTAAATGCTGATGCAGCAAACGTTGACGGATTCAAGATTGAAGTTATTACATGGAACTGTCAACAAAATACATTTGCTTATGCTTCAAATATCGCATTTGAAGAACAAGATACAGTAGTAAATGTAGGTTGGAAGGCAACAGTTAATGGTCAAGAAATTAAGAAGGCTGATAACAAGTGGCCTACATTCGAAGCTAAGTTAGGTGACACATTATCATTAGTAACTGCAGCAGTTCCATCTACTTCAGTAGCTTCTGAATTAACAATCGTATCTTCTAACCCAGAATTAGTTAAGGTTGAAAATGGTGTTATTACAACATTAGCAACTGGTGAAGCTACAATTACTATTACAGATGCAGATGGTAAGTCAGTAGAATTTACTGTTGTTGTTAAGAATGATGCAACAAGCGTTACTTTAGGTAGCACAAACATCGAATTAACTGAAGAAGATGGTTACTATGGCGAATTCGCATTAGTAATTGAACCTGCTGGTGCAACTTCTACATTCACTGCTACAGTTAATGCAGAAGGCTTAACAGCTCAAATCGCTAATAACACATTAGCATTATTAGGTGAAGTTGCTGGTACATATACAGTAACTATTACATGTGTTGAAAATCCTGAAGTTTCAGTTGTAGTTACAGTTGTAGTTAAGGAAGCAGTTGTTGAACCAGAGCCATCTACTCCTTCAACAGACGTTCCAACAACAGAAGCTCCAACAACAGAAGCTCCAACAACTCAAGAGCCAACAACAGAGGCTCCAACTACTCAAGCTCCTACAACACCAGAAGCTCCAAAGACTGAAAAGGGTTGTAAGGGTAGCGTAGTATCTTCAGTGATGGCTATGGTTACATTAGCTGGTGCTGTTGTATTAGCAAAGAAAAGAAGAAAGTAATTAAAATTTCAAAATAAACATATAAAGGAGATTTATATGAAGAAAAGAATTATTATTCTTTCATCTTTATTAATGTTAGTTTTCTCTTTATTTGTTGGTGTTATTACTATAGGGTCAGCAATTGACCCTAGTGGTAACGCCCAAAATAATTTATTAGCTGCAGATGGCAGAAAAGAAGCTCTTAATATTTCAGGTGATGTTACATTATCTGTAGGTGAGGTTTTTGATTTTAGTACTCAATTTAAATTAAATGTTACTGCTGCTAAAAAGGCTAAATTAACATATACAGTAGAAGATGAAGAAGTTATATATTTAAATAGTGCAAAATACACTGTTATTGCACTTAGAGCAGGTGAATCAAAATTAGTTATTTCATCTGACGAATTTTATACAGAATTAAATATCATAGTACCAGTTGAAAATTTCTGTGATGATGGTGATTTTGAACCATTAAAGGCTGGTTCTACATGGAAGGCTCAAAACGAAGAGGTTGACGGCTGGAGATTATATACAGGTGGTGCTGCTGTTCAAGCAACACAAACTATTGAAGTTTTAAATTATGATGAAGAGCATGGTAATGTAATCCATTACAATCATACTTCATCAACACAATATTCTAATGTTTATAAGCAATATAAGGTTCAGCCTGGTCAATATTATGTTACTGCTGAGATGAAGGGTGAAAACGTATTAAAGGACGTTTATGTCAGAGTAAATCAAGGTAACAAATATGGTTTAACTCAAACACAAAAGGTTAAAGGTACATTCGATTGGGAAACATTCGAATCTGCAATCGTTCGTGTTCAAGAGGGCGAAACATTAAAGGTAGAATTATATTTTGCTAACAACTCTGGTGAGGTTTGGTTTGATAACATTCAAATCTTTAGAGTTGTTGAAGCTAAGTTTACATCATTCAGTGTAAATAAGACAGTTGAAAAGCTTGAGGTTGGTAATACTGCACAAATTAATTGTACTACTGAACCTGCCTCAGTAATTGATTTCCAATACACTTATGAATCAGCTGATACATCAATTGTTACAGTTGATAATGTAGGTAAGATTACTGCAGTTTCAAACGGTATTACTTCAATTACAGTTACGGATCCATTATATGGTTATACAAGAACAGTTAGCGTTGTTGTTGGTAAGGAAGATGGTATTTCAGCCACAGTATCTAGCAGCTTATTAAATGAAAATTCTTTTGTTGAAGTAAATGAAGATACAATTAATGAAATTACGCTTGACGTTGTAGGATCAACAAATTATCAAGTTTCTAAATATACTAACCCAGTAAATGGTAATTATTATGTTAAGGATAATAAGATTATTTATACTCCAAATGCGGATTATTATTCATTAGGTGAAGATTATGATACATTTGAAGTATTAGTATTCGACAAAGAAAAAGGTTATTGCATTGTTACAGTAAATGTAGTTGTTGAAAATGTTGTTGACCCAGTAACTACTGTAGAATTCTGGCATACAACAGATAAGAATACAAGCCTAACATGGTCTGAAAATGGCTCATCTAATTATTCTTCAAACAAACTATACGGCGGTGCATACTTACAAATTTTATCTGATGATATTGAAGGATTATATCCTGCATTTTATAAGAAGAACATGGGTGCTGATGGTCCGGCTCAAGAAGCTTATATCGCTGCAAAGCAAGCATTATATAATAATGTAGTTGCTACAGCAAAGGATGGTACTTTAGAGCTTACTACAGCAAAGGGTGGTAAGGTTACTATTTTATATGGTGGTGTACCACAAGAAATCCATGATAGATATTATGATTCTCAAGGTAAAATTATTTTCGGTATATTATATAATTATGAGCCAGCAAATGGTTATACAGGATATGATACATTTGATTTCGTTGTAACAATTGGTGGTGTAGAAACTACTATTACTAATAAGGTATATGTTGCACCAGGCTTAGATGATTTCGCATTTGACAGCTTAGACTTCAGCGGTACTTATTTATTAAGTAACGATGAATGGTTAGCAGAAGTTAAGAGCGGATATGAAGCTGGTGACAAATACATTAAGACATGGGTTGATTATTATGCAGCAATGTATGCAAACCATGTTCCAACTCAAGTTCCTGCAACAGCTAGAACTCCAATGGAGCAATTAGCTATTCTTTATAAGATTACAGGTGATGAATCATACTTTAATAAGTGTTGGAACGAAATGTACCACGTTATTAAGGATGGTAACTTTGATGGTGATACTACTCGTAGATCATCTTGGGGTGAGGATTCAAACGGATTCCTAGATGCTGCGATGGTTACTTACTCAGTTGCATTCACTTATAACTATATTAAGGAAAAATTAAATGATGCTCAAAAGGATTTAGTAATGAGAGCTTTATATGAAGAAGGCTTCTATTACTTTGAAAACTTAAATAACGTTAACGTATTATTACATGGTAACAACCATAACCTACTTGTATGTGGTAACTTAGCAGTAGCTGCATTATCAGCAATGGGCTATGATAAGGACATTACAGCTCAAACAAGAGATGATGGTGAGCAAGTTGTAAATGTACGTGAAATGGCTGCTCAATGTGTAAGTACAGCATTCAAATATTTACAAATTGGTTTAGTACATTATTCTGAAACAGGTGGTTTCCCTGAAGGTCCATCTTATTCAATCTATGCACATAGAAATATGGTTGCGTTATTAGGTACATTAGCTAACCTATATGGTGTTGATACAGAAGGTAATATTATTAATTCATTTGGTTTAACTGATATCGAAGGTATTATGAATTATATTAATTATCCTTTATATTCATCTTCACCAAATTATCAATCATTCTATTATGCTGAAAGTGAATATTCAAATAACCAACCAGCATTATTATGGTATACTCGCTTAAATCCAGAAGATACAAGCGGTGCTATCCTATTAAAGCTAGCATTTGAACAAGATTCATATAATATCCAAAATTTATTATATTATAGACCAGGATTATTTGACGAAATTAACTATCAAGATATTGAAAAATTAGATATCTTACTTGAAGAACATGAACTTGCAACATTCCGTTCTCAATTTGGTAATGAAATGGCAATCTTCACAGGCTTAAAGGGTACTGATAGTGATTCAGGTGCATTTGCTCATAAGAATATGGATAGTGGTACATTTGAAATCTACGCTTTAGGCGAAAGATTCATTGGTAACTTCTCAAATGAAACTTATAACGTAATCGTACCTGATGGATATTGGGATTATGATTATCAACGTTGGACTTATTATAAGAAGGGTGCTCAAGGTCATAATACATTAGTTATTAATCCAGAAGATAACCCAGTATTAATGCAAGATCCTAACGAAAAGGCTCCTATTATCGAATTTGAATCTAACTCAAGCAGTGGTTATTCAGTAATTGATTTATCAGGTGTTTATAAATCTGAGGCTTATTCAGCAATCAGAGGTTTAAAATTATTTGATAATAGATCACAAATCTTAGTTCAAGATGAATTCGTATTAAGAAAAGAATCTACAGTTTACTGGAGTGCTCATACAGAAGCAAGAATTGACATTATTGATGATAAGTTAGCTAAATTATCAATTAATGGTAAAAGCTTATATGCTTATATCATTTCTGATTTAGGTACATTTACTCAAATGTCAGCTAATGAACCACTTCCAGGAACTCAAGGTGATTTCTGTAACCTTGATAACGAAGGTGTAAACAAGCTAGTTATTAAGCTTGAAAATATAATTGAAGGTACATTAAGCGTTGTATTCTTTGCATCACTTGAGGATGTTAAGGAATTTGATTCTTATTCAGTAACTCCAATTACTAACTGGTCATTAGACCAAGAAGCAGCTAAGG
>JAZQVB010000144.1:0-4255 GCA_045631605.1 Anaeroplasma sp. | reverse complement strand
TTCTTTTATAATAATTATAGGCTTCAAGAAAAATTAAAAGGCATGACACCTAACGAGGTCAGATATCATGCCAATTGTAACTTTATTTACTTTTAATTATTTTTTATACACCGTGTCTACTTGACAAGGGGCAGTTCAATTTGTGGGTTCTTTTTTTACGTTTTTTTAATAATGGGTGGTAATTCGGTACTTCAAATGTCCGTAACTATTGAGAGGATAATATGTTATTTAAAAAACATTTCAATTGCACCCTCTCAAAACGACTTTGAAATCTCCTGTAATAGTAGAGGCAGTTAAATTTATTTAAATTATTTTTACTCTAAGGGTCATCAAAGATAGTCAAAAATTCCCATTACTATTGAGGGAACATAAAAATTTAAAAAAGTTTTAAGCTTCGCCCCGACATTTTGTATTCCCAATGTCCGTTACTATTAGAAGGAGTAATTAAAAATTAGTTAGAAAGGAGTTGATTACATTCATTTAAATTAGTTACTTTTGGTTATGTTAATGTCAATATAGAATTTACCAATAATGCTCAAATAATATTTATCAATTTAGATTAGTTATCATCTTCAATAATATCTTTAGTTCTATAAGATCTACCAACTATATTTATCACATTAGAGTGATGTAATAATCTATCTAGTATGGCGTTAGCTAATACTGGATCACCAAATATTTCACCCTATCTAGATAAGGGTTTATTAGTAGTTATTATAGTAGAATTTTTCTCATATCTTTTAGCTATAAGCTGAAATAATAAATTTGATGATTCAATATCGAGTGGTAGGAATCCTACCTCATCAATAATTAATAATTTATATTTTGAAAAGAATTTGATTCTTTGTTCGAGCCTATTTTCTAAATGGGCTCTTTTTAATTGTAGTAATAAATCTCCACATGAAATGAAATAAGTTGAAACTCTAGCTTTAGCTGCTTCAATTCCTATTGATGTAACTAAATGTGTTTTACCTACTCCAGGGCTTCCTATAAATATAATGTTTTCTCTATTCTCAATGAATTTAAGATATTTGAAATTAAGTATTTGTTCTTTATTAATTGAAGGTTGAAAGTTAAAATTAAAGTCTTCGAAAGTTTTTAAAAATGGAAAGTTTCCTATATTTTTACACTGTATTTTTAACGCTTACAACACACACAATAGTTCAAATTCTTTAGTATATTTAGAAAGTTTGCTCATAATTATTAGATTCCTTTATTTGTTCAACTTTATGAGTTCGTTATAAATTAAATATGTTTTTCTCTTTAAAAAACAAAAGTATGTGATATAATAGATATGAAATTTTTAAACAAATTAGGAGGAAGTTTTCTCATGTCGATTTTATTGGGAAAGAAAGTAAAAATATTTAGTTTATCTTCGAACCAAGAGCTTGCTCAAGAAATTGCTGATTCAGTAGGAATTCCGTTATCAAGTTGCGATGTGTTACATTTTGCTGATGGTGAAATTAATGTACAAATTAACGAAACAGTTCGTGGACATCATATATTTGTAATCCAACCAACATCGGTTCCCGTTAATGATCATTTAATGGAATTATTAATTATGTGTGATGCACTAAAAAGAGCATCTGCTAAAACAATTAATTTGGTTGTTCCTTATTATGGGTATAGTCGTCAAGATAGAAAAGCTAGAAGTCGTCAGCCAATTTCAGCAAAACTTGTTGCTGATTTAATGACAACTGCAGGTGCTGATAGAGTTATTTGTATGGATATTCATGCGGCCCAAATTCAAGGATTCTTTAATATTCCAGTTGATAATTTTATGGGATTACCTATTTTATGTAACTATTTATTAGATAAGAATCTTGAAAATGTTGTAGTTGTATCTCCAGACCACGGTGGAACAACAAGAGCAAGAGAATTTGCTAAGGTTTTAGACACGACAATTGCAATTATCGATAAGCGTCGTCCCGAACCAAATAAAGCAGAAGTTATGAACATTATAGGCAATGTAGAAGGTAAAACATGTATTTTAGTTGATGATATGGTTGACACTGCTGGCACGCTAACAATTGGAGCTCAAGCATTACTAAACGCAGGAGCTAAAGAGGTTTATGCAGCTTGTACACACGGTGTATTATCTGGTCCAGCAATTGAAAGAATTCAAAAGTCATGCCTAAAAGAAATGATTATAACAAACACTATTAAGCTTGATGAATCTAAAAAAATTGATAAAATTACAGTTTTATCAGTTGGCCAGCTATTAGGGCATGGTATTTTAAGAATTTTATCTGATGAGCCATTATCAGGATTATTTACTTATTCATACGACAAGAGTAAACGAGAATTATTATAATGAAGCTTATTATAGGACTTGGAAATCCTGGAAATAAGTACGAGAACACTCGTCATAATGCAGGATTTATGGCAATTGATTCTTTTGCAAAAAAATATAACGCATCATTTTCCTTAGATACTAAGCTTCAAGGAATGATATCATCAATAAACATCTCTGGTAATAAGGCAATTCTACTAAAGCCTATGACATACATGAATTTATCAGGCGAAAGCGTATATAAGGTAATGAATTATTACAAGATAGATGTAGAGGATATAATGGTCATTTGTGATGATTTAGATTCTAGATTAGGAAGAGTTAGATTAAGAGCAAAGGGAAGCGCCGGAGGGCATAACGGCCTTAAAAATATTTCAAATTTAATAAAAACAGAAGAATATAAAAGAATAAAAATAGGGATTGATAGATCACCTGTAATTCCAGTAATTGATTGGGTATTAAAAAAATTTACAGCTGATGAATTAGTAGAGGTTAACAAGTCCTTAGATATAGCAGTAGATGCAATATATGATTTTGTTGTTGGTGAGGATTTTGTCAAAATCGCCAGCAAATATTCTTCAAAATAATCTATGGGGAGTAGAAGACCAAATAATTGGTTATAATGTCGTCAATACGATTAAAAATCCGGTATTATATTAAATTTCAAGACTATAGTAATCTTTAAGGTTACTATAGTCTTTTTTCTTAAACATTGAGGAGGTATAGAAAATGTTAACAATTTTAAACACAACAACAAACGGCTTAGGCTATTTATGGTATTCATTATTTTTAATTTTAGGTATATTTTTATTAGTAAAATGTGCAGATATGTTTGTAGGTGGAGCATCATCTATTGCTAAAAAGCTTAAAATTTCTTCTTTAGTAATCGGATTAACTGTTGTATCATTTGGTACATCAGCACCAGAGCTTGCGGTAAGCTTAACATCAGCAATCAAAGGAAATACAGGTATTGCCTTAGGTAATGTAGTAGGCTCTAACATTATGAATTTATTAGTAGTTTTAGGTCTTTCATCTGTTATTTCGCCAATAATGATAAAGAAAAGTATTTGCAAAAGAGAATTCCCGTTCCTATTAGCATCATCTTTATTATTAATTATTTTTTCTATTGATAATTTATTTATGGGATTCACAGGAATCGAAAACCTATTATCTAGAGGAGAATCAATTATTTTCTTATTTGGTATAATCGCATTTTGTTATATTTCAATTGTATTAGCTAAAAAGGATGCTCAACAAGAGGCATTAGAATTCTCTACTCATCATGAGGAGAAAAAAAAGGAAGAAGAGGAAATTGAAGAGCTTCCTATGTGGAAAACAATTATCTTCTTATTAGTTGGCTTAGCAGGTATTATTGTAGGTGCTGAATTTGTTACAACTCCTGCAACTGTAATCGCAACATCATTAGGTGTTGCAGCTAACCTAGATTTAGAGCTTGTAACAAACGTAGTAGGCTTAACTGTTGTTGCTATTGGTACATCTCTTCCTGAATTAGTAACATCCTTAGTTGCTGCAAAGAAAGGCGAAAACGAAATTGCGATTGGTAATGTAGTAGGATCTAATATCTTTAATATCTTATTCATTTGTGGTATTACAGGTACAATTACAACATTATCAATGACTGCAGATATTATTACAGATATGTTCATTGCTTTAGGTGCAACAGCATTAGTATTTGCAATTTGTAGAAAAGGACAAATTACAAGAAAGAATGGAGCATTATTATTAGTAGTATATTTAGTTTATCTAACATATATTTTATTGAGATTATTCTATCCGTCATTAATTATTCCATTTTAATAAATAAAAGAAGCGACTTCTCATGAAGTCGTTTTTAAATAGATAATTGCTTAATTTTATATTAAAAAAAGTTGAAATTTATGATAGAATAAAAAGGTGAAAGGAGATAAAGCTAAATTATAATATAATTAGTTTTGATAGAAT
>JAZQVB010000143.1:0-9484 GCA_045631605.1 Anaeroplasma sp. | reverse complement strand
GAAGATAGATTCTTATCTGTACATGGTGAAAATAATACAATATATTATGAGTATTCTGATATTAGACATTTTGAAGTTGTAGATGAATACATTATTGTTTTATTGAAAAATAAAAAATTTATTGCTTTAAATACAACAAATGAAAAGGTAATTGAATTTTTGAAAAGAAAAACAGCCAAATAAATTTCTATCTGTTGATTAGTTTTATGCTAGGAGGCACTGATAATGTACTATACATCAGAAAACGAAAACTATCGTAAAGATGGAATAGTTATATTAGAAGTATATGATGAAACATTAAGAACAACAGGTTACCATTATCGTAAACCCACTCCTAATGAACGAAAAGAAATAGTTTTGAATTATATTATCGATAATAGTGGTACTCCAATTAAAGTAAATTATTTATCATCTAGGCTAGCAGTTAGTGATAGAACAATTCAAAAGATAATTAAAGAATTATCAAATGAAGAATTAATTAAAGTCGAATCGTGTTTTATTAATGGTAGACAATCAGGTAATAAGATTACTTATATAGGTAAACCAAGAATTAAAACTGGTAAAGAATTAACATTAGATTTACTTTATGATATTACTAATCCCTATGGATTTAGAGATTGAGACTGGATGGATTTTAAATTACATTCAGATCTAGACTTAGAAGAAAGAATCAATCAATTCGAGATATTAAAAGCGCACAAAGAAGAACTTAGAAAAAGAAGAGAAAGTTTTATGCAATGGCTGATATTGATATTGTAACAACATTGAAGATTCTAAGAAAAATTTAGTAAAAGCAATAGAAGAATATAAACTTAATGGATTAAAAATTCATCCAAAGATTGTTGTTTTGGCTTATATATTCGACAAATTATTTAGATAGAGAGGAATAAGGTATGAATAAACATTGGTATAGTTTTGGGAATCCCTTTAAAGTTAAATTTCGTAAGCATTATTGCTATAAATGTGGTTCGGAATTAGTTGTAAAAAAGCATCATAAAATAGTACACCAAAAAACAGAAGAGGCAAAATACTATGATTTTGATGCTGGTGGTGATGAAGGAGTAATGGTTGGACCATGCGAGTTTATACACAAAATATTTTTTTGTCCTAAATGTTGTAATAATATTGAGTTTATTACACAATTGAGTTTAGAGGATGTTGATATTATTTTAAAACAAACTGAAAATTATTTTAGGAAAAAAGATAGGTTTATAAATATTTCAAAAAGATTTCAAGCAGAAGATGGTAAAATCATAAATGAAATATATAATTTTTCAGATAGCATAAGTTTAAGTTTAATTATAAAGGAAAATTCAAAAGAAGATATAATTTATAATGTACCAATAAAAAGAAAAAATTCATGGGAAAGACCTTATTATTTTGATATTTTAAAAAACAAATTAATTGATCATATACAAAATAGCTAAACTTTATCTAGCAATAAGAACAGGTATATCTATATAGGTATATCTGTTTTTTTATAACTTTAGTGTTATTCTTTAAAAAGATGTAAAATTATGTTATAATTTCTAAAATATATAAAATTATGGTGATTGTTCGTATAATATACTATCGGGAGATAAAATAATGGAAAATAAAACATTAATGCTAACATTTGAAGAAAATTATAATGATATTGAAAAACAGGAAGTTAAAGTAGAGATTGTTCCGAACTTTATACAAGATATTGAAAATAAAATATCTTTAAGAGAGATAATAATGCTTGGATTATGTTGGTGATAATATTGTTACAAAAGAATTAGAGAAGAAGATTGTCAGTAAATTTAATAAAAAAGTAGATGTAGAAATTGTTTTGTACCTTGGATTATGTAATGGTGCAGGATGGGTTGTAACTATTGATAATAAAACTTATTGTTTTTTGGGTATTGAAAAGATATTAGAGTTAAGTTGGTATGATATAGATTCGCTTTATGGATTAATTTATCATGAACTAGGTCATGTATATCAAAATCAATATGGTATATTAGAAAGAAATTTTGATAATAAAAAACACCGCTTTTTATCTTGAAGGTATTGGAACAGAAAAGAACTTAGAAAAAGCATTATATTGGACAATTCGTTCTGCTGAACATGGAGATAGAGATGGACAATGTAACTTAGCTTGAGTTTTTCTCATATCGTTTAGCTATAAGCTGGAATAATAAATTTGATGATTCAATATCTAGAGGTAGAAAACCTACCTCATCTATAATTAATAACTTATATTTGGAAAAGAATTAATATCTAGTATTGTTTTCTAAAAAAATCTATATAATATAGAAATGACAAACAAAAGTACAATATATTTATAAAATGTTAATCTAGCTTGGTAGAGTTCGATTTTAACTCACTAGATAATTATAGTGGGTGATTTTTTATGAGTAAATTAACAAAACAAGAAAAACAAATATTATATAATAATAGAGTTGGAGAATTAGTATTAATATATAGAAGGAGAAAAAAGCTTTCTCAAGAGAAGTTAGGAGAACTTATTGATTTATCAAGACAAACAATAGGAGCGATTGAGAGTGGATTACAAGATATAACTTTATATCATATTACGATACTAACTATAGTATTAGGTATACCTCAAAAAGAATTTGATGAAATAAAAACCGACATATTTGGTGAAGGTATATGAAATTATCGTTGGAAGAATATTTTAATCCTCTGAAATATTATGACTTTTTTGATGAGCTATTTTATTATGAAGTTAATAATAAAGAGAAAATAATATCTGATTTAGGAATTAAATTCTCAACATATAGAGTATTAAAATCTAGAAAACAAATAGATTCTGATACAATAAATAAATTATCTTTATATTTTAATATTAATAAAATTGATCAAAGTGAACAAAGAAAGCATGAGATTTTAATTTCTCGTATATATTATGAAGCTTATTATAAACAAATGAATAGCTTAATAAAGCTTTTAGATGAGTTAGAAGTTTATATAACTAAAAATAATTATTTGAAGCCCATACTAGTTTTAATGAAGGTGTATGGTTATTTAAATCTAGAGAAGAGAATTAGCGAATTAAATATATTAAAGCCCGAATTAGAATATTTATCTAAATTCAGAGGGAAATATTTTAACGGACATTTTAAGCTGTTTCAACAAGCAATATTATATTTTTTTGGTTATAAAATAGATGCTATAAAATTAAAAGCTTTAGCTTCTGATAATGAAAAATATAGTTGGTTTTATTATAATTTGCTAGGAAGCTATTATTATCATAAAGGAAAAGATAATGAAGCAATATTGTATTATTATGAGTCTTTAATGCAGTATCAAGCAACTCATAATGAAATAAGAGAAATAAATGTTAGATCTAATATAGCTTGCATTTATAATATATTAGGTAATTATTCAATGAGCCTAAGATATACTAGTCAGGTATTAGAATATGCATATAGCTCTAAAAATGAATTGTATGTATCTTATTTAACTCAACATTATTTATATGCCATGTACATGCTGAATAAAAAAGAAGAAATAAAAGACTTTGTTGATATATTAGTATTCGATAAACAAAAGCTAAACATTGTATCAGCTGTTATATGTATTCTAACTTTATATAAAATTGATTATGAGACTTCAAAAGAATTAATTGATATATTTAATTATGATAATGATGTTAAGTTAATTGAAATTTATTTAGGAAATAATGATAAGAATATTTTATCAGGAATAACAAAAACACCATATTTAAATAAATTAGTTGAGCATTTAATTACAAATAAGCATTGTAAATAAGCAATGCTTATTTTTTTCTTTCGTGTTGAAATAAGAAATAAATGTGCTATAAATAAAATGGTGATGAAAATGAGAATACAAATTATAGGATATAGTGGAAGCGGTAAATCTACATTAGCTAAATTATTGTCAAAGCATTATAATATTCCGGCACTACATTTAGATTCTATTAACTTTCTTCCTAATTGGAAGGAAAGACCAAGAGAAGAATTTAATAATATAGTTAAAGAATTTATAGAGAATAATGATTCTTGGATAATTGATGGGACATATTCATCTGTTGCTAGGGAAAGATATGAAATAGCGGATCTAATTATATTCTTAAATTATAATAGATTCTTTTGTTATAGAAGTGCAAAAAAAAGAGCTAAGGCTTATAAGAACAAAACTAGACCAGATATGGCTGAGGGATGCCAAGAAAAGTTTGATAAGGAATTTAGAAGATGGATTCTTTTTGAAGGAAGAACTAAGAAAAGAAGAATGAAATATAAGGAATTATGTAAAATGGGGAAAAGCTATTTAGTATTTAAAAATAGAAAATCATTGCATAAATACCTTGAAGCATTATGTATTTCTTGTGAAAAATAATGACATAGTTTGAAAATAGCTATGTCTTTTTCTTTTGTCTTAATTGTATATTTTAATAGATAGTGATAAAATATATAATGATAAAGGATGTGATTTTATGGGTAATAAAAATAATTTAAAGGCCTGGCTATATCTATTGCCAGCAATAATACTTTTAGGAGTATTTATGGTCTATCCTCTAATCGATGTTTTTGTATATTCGTTTGAGGAAAATTATAATTTCGTTACACAAAAATTTACAGGTGTAGGTTTTGAAAATTATCTGTATGTTTTAAGTGATGATGAATTTATGAAGGCCATCATTAATACATTTTTAATAGTAATTATTACTGTACCTTTATCAACTATAATTGCGATATTAATATCAGCTGGATTAAATGCTATTAAACCTTTAAGAAGCTTGTTTCAAACAATATTCTTTTTACCATATGTTACTAATACATTAGCGGTAGGATTAGTATTTATGATCCTATTTGATATAACTCCATATTCAAATGGTTTTGTTAATAATTTATTAGGAATATTTGGCGTAAATCCTGTTGATTTTATAGAGGGTCCTTATTGGGCTAAAATGTTTATAATGTGCTTTTATGTAATTTGGAATGTAATGCCTTTTAAAATACTAGTTTTAGTTGGTGCATTACAATCTGTAAGAAAGGATTACTATAAGGCAGCATCTATTGATGGTGCTACAAAATGGAGACAATTTACTAAAATTACAATTCCAATGATTTCACCTATGATATCCTATTTAATTATTACAGGATTTATTGGAGCGTTTAAGGAATATAATAATGCGGTTGCGTTATTTGGAACAGATTTAAGAGATAAGGGAATGAATACTATAGTAGGATATATTTACGATACTCTATATTCATCCTATGGTGGATATCCTTCCTATGCGTCAGCTGCTGCTATTGTTTTATTCTTGATTGTGTTGACGATAACATGTATTAATTTACTTGTTAGCCGTAAGCATGTTCATTATTAGGAGGTGCCTATGGAAAACGTTCAACAAGAAATAAAAAAGGATAATGTATTAAGAATAATTAAAAATGTTATTATTTATGCATTATTAGTATTATGGGCAATAATGGTATTATTCCCGTTCTATTGGATGATTCTATCATCTTTAAAAACATTTGAATCATATAATAGCGAATCAATTCCTTTATTATATGCAACTAACCCTACATTTATAAATTATGCTACGGCGTTTAAAGAGGTAGATTTATTAGGATATATGGTTAATACCCTAATATTTTCACTTGTAAGTACAGCGCTTATGGTTATTGTATGTATATTAGCGGCATTCGCCTTTGCTAGATTAGAATTCAAGGGAAAGAACATTACATTTGCGTTATTCCTAGCAATGATGATGATTCCAACAGAATTAGTTATAATTACTAACTATACAACAATTGTTAATGCTGATTTAAGAAATACATTTGTAGGTCTTATTTTCCCTTCAGTATTATCAGTATTCTATATTTATTTATTAAGACAAAACTTTATGCAGGTGCCAGATAATCTATATTATGCTGCAAAGGTTGATGGAGTAAACGACTTTAAATATTTATTTAAGGTATTAGTACCTTTAGCTAAGCCTACTATTGTTTCGATAGCTATTCTTAAGCTAATTGAATGCTGGAATTCATATGTATGGCCAAGATTAATTACTACAGAGGATGATTATTATCTTGTAAGTAATGCTATTCAAATGATTAAATCTACAGGATTTGGTAGAGATAATATTCCTGCAATGATGGCTGCGGTAGTAGTTGTATCAGCTCCATTATTGGTATTATTTATAATATTTAGACGTCAAATTATGTCTGGAGTATCTAGAACGGGGGCGAAGGGATAATATGAGAAAAAGAATATTTATATTATTGTCAGCTCTTGTGTTAATTTTCTCGCTATCGTCTTGTCATAGAGGATCTAGTAGATTAGCTTTATTTGAATTGCCTGCAGAATTTGATGAAACTCAGGAATATAATATTTCATTTTGGGCTAAAAATGATGGAAATAAGGCTCAAATGGAGGTATATAATAATGCCATTAAGGAATTTGAAAAATATTATCCTAACATACATGTTGAAATAAGACACTTTAGCTCTTATCCAGACATTTATAGAGATGTGCTTGTGAATATCGCGACAAACACAACTCCGAATGTTTGTATTGCATATCCTGACCATGTTGCAACATATAAGGAAGGCAATAACATGGTTGTAGATTTAAATGCATTAATGATGCATGATTCTTATGGCTTAGGTGGCAAGGATATTAAATTTGATTCAGTATCAAAGAATGAAATTTATCCTAAATTCCTAGAGGAAGGGAAAATTAAGGATTACTATTATACATTACCTTTTATGAGATCAAGTGAAGCTTTATATATAAATAAGGATTATGTAGAGGCCCTAGGCTATCAAATCCCAGATGTGGTTACGTGGGATTGGATGTGGGAGATTTGTGAAGCCTCATTAGAGCGTAAGGGTGATGGTACATTACCATTTCAAAAGACTAGTGATGTTTTATATCCTATGATATATAAGTCAACAGATAATATGTATATTACAATGTGTAAGCAATTAGGAATTCCTATTTCTAATGAGAATGCTGAGGTTTTCCTATTTAGTGACGAGACTAAGGAATTATTAATGGACTTAGGAAGTAAGGGAAGATATTCTATTACTAACACTACAACTAATGAAACAAAATATGAATCATTATTTACTACATTTACAAAGGTTAGCTATCCAGGTAATTTCTTCAACAGATGGGAATGCTTAATGGCAATTGATTCAACAGCCGGAGCAACATGGCTTGGCTGTGGAGCAACATCTCAGGATAACGCAAGTGGTATAGATAAAACTAAGCCATTATTCGAAACAGTTGTTAGAACAGTTCCTCAGGCTGATGTAAATAATCCACAAATGATTTCGCAAGGACCTTCAATTTGCTTATTTAATAAAGAGAATTCACAGGAGGTAATTGCATCATGGATTTTTTCACAATTCCTATTAACAAATGAGGTTCAGCTAGAATATGCTAAAACAGAAGGATATTTACCTGTTACAACAAGAGCTACCGAATCAACAGCCTTTGAAAGTTATTTAAATAGCACTACTGAATATTCAGTAAAGCTAGATGCGACTAAATTAGTATTAGATAATGTTAATAATACATTTATATCTCCAGTATTTAATGGCTCATCTGATGTAAGAGATTGTGGATCATATTTAATAGAGGCATGCTGCGGAAATAATACTAGATATAAAACTAGTGAGGATATCGATACCCTTTATCAAAAGTGTATAGAAAAATACGGACTTCAAGAAATTTTAAATAATACAGACCAAAAAAGAACTATTTCTCCTGTAGCCATTACACTATTAACCTCTATAGGAGTAATATGGGTTATAATGGGCTCTTATGTTCTTTATGAATATAAGAAAGAAAAAAAGATTAAAATTAACAAATAACTTGAAGATTGAATAACAAAAATATATAATTTATATTGAATCAAATCTATAAAAGGAGAAAACAAAAATGAAATTAAAAAATTTATTTTCAATGGCTTTAGCAGTTGTATGTTTAGGTGCATTAGCATCTTGTGGTAGCGAACCAGCGCCAACAGCACCAACAACAACACCAACAACAACGCCAACAACAACGCCAACAACAACACCAACAACAGCACCATTAAATGTTATGTCATATCGAGAATATGCACAAGCACCAGATGGAACTGAGGTTTCTATTGCTGGATATGTTCAAGCAAAGCAATCTTGGTGGTCTAATAAGGCTACAGTTTATTTAATGGATGACAATGGTGGTTACTTTATTTACAATCTACCATGTACACAAGAAGAATTTGATACAGATTTAGCAATCGGTAATTATATTAAGGTTGATGGACTTAAGGGCTCTTGGGCTGGTATGGCAGAGGTTTTAGGTTCTGAATCAGGAGCTGAAGCAACATATGAGGTGTTAGAAGGAACTAAGGTATATCAAGCTAAGCCTATGAATACTTTTAATAGCGATGAACTAGTTACGTATTTATCTCAAAAGGTATCATTTGCGGAATTAACAGTAGTATCTGTTGATTTATCAAAGGCGAATGATGGTGGCGATATTTACTATGATGTTACAAATGGTGAAAATATTTTAACGTTCGCAGTAGAATCATATTTAACTGACTCATCAAGAGAAGTATATCAAACAGCAAAGACTTTAAAGGTTGGAGATACAATTTCAGTTGAAGGCTTTATGTATTGTTATTATAGTGCTCAATTACATACTACAGCAATGACTATTACTGGTAATGTATTAACTAAATCAGCAGAAGCTTTAACTTATGCTGAATATGCTGCAACTGCAGATGGAGCTGACGTTGTTATTGAAGCATTTGTTCAAGGTAAGCAATCTTGGTGGGATAATAAGGGTACATTCTATTTAGCAGATCAAGACGGAGCATATTTCGTTTATGAACTACCTTGTACACAAGAAGAATATAACCAATTAACAGTTGGCACTAAGATCAAGGTTGAAGGCGTTAAGGGCTCTTGGGCTGGTATGTCTGAAATTTTAGGTTCTGAATCAGGAGCTGAAGCAACATTTGAAATTTTACCAGGCAAGTATTTAGCGCCAACAAAGAAGGTTAGCTTAAGCGCAGAAGATATTTTAAGCTACTCTACTCAAAAGGTTGCGTTTGAAAATTTAACAGTTGTATCTATTGATTTATCAAAGGTTGAAAATGGTGGAGATATTTATTATGATGTAACTGATGGTACAACAACATTAACATTCGCAGTAGAATCATATTTAACAAGCGCATCAACAGAAGTATATCAAGCGGTAGCAGCTTTACAAGCTGGAGATAAGATTAATTGTGAAGGCTTCTTATATGTATATAATAATGCACAATTACATACAACTTCACTTTCAAAAGTAACTGAATAATAAAAAATAAATAGATTTTTAATAGCCGTTTTTAAAAACCTATAAAACTTTATAAAAGTTCTAGTTTTATTCCTTATTCAACGAGCCAAGAATATTTATATTGCTATAAATAGTCAAGTGGTATGTACTCTCCTAAGGCGTCAATTCCGCACAAACGTATGCGTAC
>JAZQVB010000142.1:0-1126 GCA_045631605.1 Anaeroplasma sp. | reverse complement strand
CTTATATAAATTATTTAAAACAACATTAGCATTAGCATCTCTCTTTAATTCAATATCAATTTTGATACCTTCTAAAGCAGATTCATCATTTAAATTAGCAATACCATCAATTACTTTATCTCTTACTAATTCAGCAACTTTATTTTTAAGTTCCATCGTATTAACACCATATGGAACCTCAGTAATAACAATACTATTATGATTATTATTTTCAACAATTTCAGCTCTACTTCTTATTGTAATTGAACCACGTCCAGTATCATAAGCCTTTTTTATACCAGAATTTCCAAGAATTATACCTCCAGTAGGAAAATCAGGACCTTTAATATGTTCCATTAAACCTAACGTATCTATATCTGGATTATCTATATATGCTATACATCCATCAATTACCTCACCTAAATTATGTGGAGGAATATTTGTTGCCATACCAACAGCAATACCCATAGTACCATTTACTAAAATATTTGGATATCTACTAGGCAAAACTTCAGGTTCTTCCAATGTTTCGTCAAAATTTGGTTTCATATCAACAGTGTTTTTTCTAATATCTGTTAATAATTCAAGTGATAATTTAGATAAACGAGATTCAGTATAACGCATTGCTGCAGCTCCATCACCCTCAATATTACCGAAATTACCATGTCCATCTATAAGTAAGTACCTCTGATTAAAATCTTGTGCCATTCTAACCATTGCTTCATATATAGAAGAATCCCCGTGAGGATGATAATTACCCATAACTTCACCAACAGTTTTTGCAGATTTTCTATGAGGCTTATCAGGAGTATATCCAGAATTAAACATACTCCATAAAATACGTCTATGAACAGGTTTTAATCCATCTCTTAAATCAGGAAGCGCACGTGAAGTAATAACGCTCATTGAATACTCTAAAAAAGATGTTTTTACTTCATCAACAATATTGTTGATAGATAAACTATCTCTTTCATGAAAATAACCATTAAAATTATCATTATTTGAATTATTATCGTCTTTATCAACAGGTTTGTCTGTTTTTTCTTCATTTTCTTTGATTATTTCATCAATTTCATCCATTTTTTCATTATTTCCATCAAAATTTATATTATTTTTATCATTATCCATTTATTAACATCCCCCATTA
>JAZQVB010000141.1:0-2049 GCA_045631605.1 Anaeroplasma sp. | reverse complement strand
TTCTTTTAATTTAACAAGTGCTCCTAATACCTTAACCTCCATTAATTTATCGAATAATACTTTATTAAACAATGTATCAATCAACAATTGTCCAGGTATAGAGACCATTAATTTAAAATATGCTACTGGATTAAAGTCGGTTGATGTGAGTGGTAACGATAAATTAACTAGTTTAATTTTGCCAGAAAATTCGCCTATTACTAATTTAAATATTAGTAACAATATGTCTTTAGACACCTTGGAACTTAATGGCCTCACCAATTTAACCGCAGAGCACTTTAATCTCACGGGTTGTAATGGGTTGCGAAAACTTACGATTATAAATTGTCCCAAACTCACTAATATTAATATTGCAAATTTATCTAACCTAGAAGAAATTATAATTAAATAGTGTGATACACTAACTGTATTTACCTGTAATAATCATGCCTCATTAAATAAATTAACAATTGAGAATTGCATAAATTTACAAGAGGTATATTTACAATATTCAAAACTTAAATCTTTAGATTTAAGTGTAGGTAATTTTAATCTTTCTAAATTGGATTTACATCATAGTGAAAGTATTACTGATTTAAAAATTGCAAGTTCCAGTGAAAATGTTTATTTAAATTTAAACACTTGTTTATCTTTAGCGAATATTAATGCAACTGATAATTCTTATGATTTTGGGCCTATCGCAGGATTAACATTTTTAAATTGTTATAATAATAAATAGGTAGAGCATATTAAAAATTTAAAATATAAAGGTACTGGCAATAATATTTTTTATGGTTGCGCTAAATTATAGGATATTATAGATTCGGTAATAATTTTATAGGATTCTGGTAATGCTTCATTTTATGGTTGTTCGATGTTGAAATCTATCAATGGTTTATATGCAGATCCTGAGCATAAATTAACGACTTTACATTATTTTTTCAGAGGATGTAATGTATTAACCTCATTAAATAACAGTCAGTCTGTAATACCAAAACTTATTGAGCTTTACATTACTGATAATGCCATCTTAAGATCTATGTCATATATGGCTTATTACACAAGTGGATGGGGTGAGTGGACATTAACCGAAACCAGTTTACGCGGTACTAGATTATTATCTGATATAAGTTATGCATTTACTGGCTCCAATTTAAAATATATTCATAATAAGGCCTTACAAGATTGTGAAGCTTTAAGGAACTGTGAGGGTGTGTTTGCTAGTAATCCATTAGACACTATAGGTTTAGAGTTATTTGACATTACTATTTCAGAAAATGAATAGTTTAATGCAAGTTGGATGTTTGCCGGAAGTGATACTGTAAAGAAATTTTATTCTAACGCAAACTCAACCGCTGCATCGCAGGCTTCGTTAAATTCATATTTATTTAAAATAACAAATGGTACTGTTAATGCTGAAGGTATTTTTTATAACGATAAGGCTTTTACCATTACTCCATAGAAATTTACCTCTTAGCACAAAGACTCAAATATTGTTAATTTGAATGAAGCTTTTGTTAACACAGCTATTACCTCTATAGAAGAAGGTGTGTTTAATTATCATACCAATTTAGCCTCGGCATAGGGTGCGTTTGCCAAATGTACTAAACTAACCGCTTTGCCAAGAGAATTAAAATCAAATTCTACTCCGCATGCCACAAACTTAAATCTTGCTGGATTATTTTATGATTGTACAAGTTTAGCAGGTTCTATACCAGATTCATTATTTAACAATTTAGCAGATAAAATTACTTCACTAGGAACAGCCTCACTAGAGACGGGCGGTAATACAAGCACATATTGGTATTTATTGGGTGCATTTGCCAATACTAAAATTAGTTCTTATAGTGAAAAAGCTTTTGAGGACTGTACTAGTTTATCAGATGTTAGCTACTTATTTGCTCAAACCGAACCGATAACTGGAAATGGCAAAACCATTAAAATAAACCCTAGTGCATAGAAACGAGTGTTTACAGGATGTGAAGGCACAAACAGCAAAGCAATAAAAACTAATATTTTTGCCGATTCTCCTATTAATAAAGCCCGTGGCGTTTTCATGGGAACTGCGAT
>JAZQVB010000140.1:0-7285 GCA_045631605.1 Anaeroplasma sp. | reverse complement strand
CCTGGTATTTATATACATTACTAATAATCATTATTCCTATATTATATGTAGTATTCTTTGGTCTATATGTTTTAATTGTTTATTTAACAACATTTATCATGAAAAATGATAAGGAAACAAAAAAGCCTAGAGCATTTTTCTATTTCATGGTTAGACAAACTGCAATAGAGCTAACGATTATTTTAAATAGTAAAATATATAAAACAGGCCTTGAAAAGCTACCAACAGAAAGATGCTTAATAGTTTCAAATCATCAATCTATATTCGACCCTATGGTCGCAATGAAATATGCTAAAAACCAACCTCTTATTTGTATATCTAAGCCTGAAAATTTCAAGCTTCCAATCTGTGGAAAATATATTCACAAGGCAGGATTTATACCAGTTAATAGAGATAATGATTTTGAAGCAATCAAATCCATTACTAAGGCAACAAAATTTATTAAGGATGATTTAGCAAGCATATATATATGCCCAGAAGGCACTAGAAGCCCAAACGAGGACAAGCTTTTAGAATTTCAGGCTGGATCATTTAAAATAGCTTATAAGGCAAAATGTCCTATAGTTATTACATCAATGGCTAACACTAAAAATATTCGTAAATATTCACCATTTAAAAGAACAAAGGTATATTTCGATGTATTAGAGGTATTAAATTATGAGGATTATAAAGATAAAACCACTGTAGAAATAGCAAAATACAGCCAAGAGCTAATTGAAAATAAATTAAAGGAGAGAAAATAATATGATTTATTTAATTTACAACCCTAAAGCAGCAAATAATCATGGCGAAGAAATTAAGGACAAAGCTGTACTTGATTTAAAGGATGAGATTGAAGCGTTTGAGGTTGTTAATGGCCTTAAAATTAATTTAGATGAATTTCATCAAAATTTAAAGCCTGAGGATAAATTAATTATTATTGGCGGAGATGGCACAATCCATATGTTCGCAAATGTAATTAAAAAATATAATGTAACTAACGATCTTTTCTTATATAGAGGCGGTACTGGTAACGACTTCTTAAGAGATATCAACGCTGAAGGCAAGCTTATTCAATTAAATAAATATTTTGAGCATCTACCTGTTGTAGAGGTTAATGGCGAAAAAAGATATTTCATTAATAATGTATGCTTCGGTATAGATGGTGAGGTTTGTGTTGTCGCCAATAAGCAACGAGCTAAGGGCAAGAAAAAGGTTAGCTACACTTCTATCGCTGCAGGATTATTACTTAAAAAATATAATAGACCTAACGCTAGAATTATAGTAGATGGTGAAGAAAAGAAATATGATAAGGCTTGGGTTGCTTCTGCATTAAACGGTCAATTTGTAGGGGCTGGTATGATGATGGCACCTGGACAAGATAGATTTTCTGGTTATTTAACAAACGTTGTTATGTATGGACAATCAAGAATACATACATTAATTGCATTCCCATCAATTTTTAAAGGTAAGCATGTCGAAAAGACATACATGGTTGAAACTAAAAAATGTAAAAAAATTGAGGTATTCTTCGACAAGCCTTGTGGATTGCAGGTTGATGGCGAAGTATTTGAAAATGTTACAAGCTATGTAGCTTATTACGAGGACTAATCGTCCTCTTTTTTTTTATTAAAAAAATCTAGCAATTAGCTAGACTTCTTTACAAAATATAATTTATCATCCTCAAAATAATTCTTAATTTTCTTATTGTTAGATAGATATGCTACATAGCTTCTAATAGTAGATGTTATAAGCATATGTCTATTATATGTAATTCTTAATTTATAATGCTTAAATATTTTAGAAACTAATTCCTCCATTGTGTGAGGCTCCTCTAATACATTTAATATTACATTCATAATTTCATAGATTTTATTTCTATTATATTCAACAAGCTCAGAAATATTATCTGTTACCTCACTATGTGCAGGTACTAATATATTACCATTTAATGATTCAATATAATCTAATGAATCTAAATATCCCTTTAAATCATATATTAATAAAATATGCTGCTTACCAACCAGCTCCTTGCTTCCAAGCGTATCGGCAATAAAATTAACCCCATCACTTGTTCTAATACCTATCATACCATAATGGTGACCAGGTAATTTAAAGCTTCTTAAGCCATCAGGTAAATGCTCTAGGGAGTATATCTCTCTTTGATCATCGATATGCATAAGCTTACCATTATATTCATTTAATGGATAACCCCCAGATAAAAAACCAATATCTAATCTTGAATCACGCATAAATGCTCTTTCAATTTTAGATGCGATAACCTTGCACCCTGTCATCTTCATCAAATAAACATTAGCTCCACTATGATCAGCATGTGAATGAGTATTTACAATCCATTTTAGCTTTAATTTATTTCTTCTTAATACTGTTTCGATTATAGGTCCCTCATAAGCTGTACCACAATCAATTAAAACAACATCAATGTCATTCAGCTTATATACACCAATATTGGTTGGACCATCAATATAATAGGTATTTCCTTTAAGATGATGCAAATCGTACATAATCTCAACTCCATTCAAGTAATATTATACACTAATAACAAAGAAAAAAAAGGATGTAAATAAATTACATCCTAATTATAGATTAATTTAGATTAGAATCCCCAATCATCTTCATCATTTTCTGCCTTCTTTGGCTTAGAAGATTCATTAATGATCATTTCTGTATCTTCATCGAATAAATGAACAGCATCTAGGTTAAATACTAGCTTTAATGGTTGACCTGGAGCTAAGTCATCTCTTGAAGGAACTGCAGCAATAATTGCATCACCATCAATTGATGTATAGATATTAGTTTCAGCACCTAATAATTCTGAAATTTCAACTGTAATATCTACAATACCTTGAGGATACTTTTCCATCATTTCCTTATTTAAGTTATCATATACGTCTTCAGGACGGATACCTAAAATAACGTCTCTGTTTTCATAACCTAATTCTCTTGGAATAGCAAGCTTGCTTTCTGGTAATTTAATTGTATAGTTACCCTTTGAAGAAACAAATGTACCATTATCCTTTAATTGACCATGGATAAAGTTCATTGGTGGAGTACCGATAAATCCGCCTACGAATACGTTAGCTGGAGTTTCATAAATTTCTCTTGGAGTACCAACTTGTTGAATTACACCATCACGCATAACTACGATTCTTGATGCCATTGTCATGGCTTCAATTTGGTCATGTGTTACGTAAATTGATGTACAACCTAATCTCTTGTGAAGCTTAGTTAACTCACCACGCATTGTTACACGTAGCTTAGCATCTAGGTTAGATAGCGGTTCGTCTAGTAAGAATACTGACGCATTTTGAACGATAGCACGACCTAATGCAACACGTTGACATTGACCACCTGATAATTGACGAGGATAACGGTTTAAGAATGCTTCAAGACCTAAAATCTTTGCAGCTTCTGCAACGCGCTTACCAATTTCCTCTCTTGGAACACGGCGTAATTGTAAACCGAATGCCATGTTATTGAATACTGTCATATGTGGATATAAAGCGTATGATTGGAATACCATCGCAATACCACGATCCTTTGGTGCTGTATTATTTACTCTAACACCATCAATGATTAAATCACCTGAAGAAATATCTTCTAGACCTGCGATCATACGTAATGTAGTAGACTTACCACATCCTGATGGTCCTACGAAAATAATGAATTCTTGATCTTCAATCTTTAAATTGAAATCGAAAACGGCTTGAACACCATTTGGATAAATTTTGTTAACATTTCTTAATTCTACTGTTGCCATAAAATACCTCCTAAAAATCTAACTATATTATACTAATAAAAAATATATTTTAATATGTACATTTTGCACAAAAATTATTTTCCTTCAATTAAATTATAAATAATATAAGCATCCTTAAAGCTTCTTAAATCAAATCCTGTTAAGGAATATAATTTATCTAGCTTATAAAGCATAGTATTTCTATGCATATACATTACCTTACTAGCCTTACTTACATTTAAATCACATTCTGCAAAATCCTTAATAAATTGCTCATTAATACCAGATGAGCTTAAAATAAAGTTTAATATTCTTCTTTTATTTAAAACATAATCTTGGGCTAAAAGTGCTGATTTTAATGTATAAATATCTGCCTTTACATTTTCAATTAAATCCTTCGCAATAGAAAGCTCATCTCCTAATATTTCTTCCTCTAAATCCATAGAAATATAGCCATGAACATTAAACATAAGCTCACTTCCTAATGCTAAAAGGGTTCTTCTTACATCCTCATCATTATCATAGCTATAATAGATAGCTAAATAGCTTTCATCCTCATTATAAGTAACACGATTACCAATAAATGATTTCAAAACCTCTATAATAACTTCCTTATCATCATAATTCCTTTTCAATAAAATAAACTTCATTTAAACCACCATATACTCATCTTCAGAATCATCTTCTACAATATTGTCTTCTTTATTTTCCTTAAAATCATTCTTTTGATCCTTATAATCATCATACTCAAATCTCTTATCATAGCTAGTATTAATATTAATTATCTTTTCTATCGCCATAAGCTTAGTATTAGAAATTCTATCAACTAATGATCTTAATGTTAATGACGCTATAATAGACGATACAACAATAAGTGGAGTACCACATATTAAGTAAAATAAGCAGCTACCAAGTATTTCTCTTTTCATTAATTGCTTAAATGTTGGATTACTACCATCCATACTATATACCTTAACCTTAGTAAGAGTTCTACCTAGTGTATTTCCAAATTTATATGGAATTAAAACAAGATAAATAAATGAGAACACAACATACAAAGGAATAGTAACTAAATATTCTATTCCCATGCAATATAGAACGTTATTAAATGACGTTATAAATTCCTCAGTAGCAACATTACCACTTAAAGCAGCAGTATAATATCCCATCATTTCCTCTAATCTAAGAGCTAAGCTATCAGTATAGCCTATGCTTGCATAAATAAGTGATGATATAGCACTTGCAGTAATTGCAATAATAGTCATATCAATAATATATGTTAAAGCTCTTTTGAGCCCACTTGCATATCTATAAATTTCCAATTAGAACACCTTCTTTCTAGAAATTATACTATTTTTTAGTATAAAAGTCTAGTTTTATAATTTTACTTATTAATTTGAGCTGTCCTTAAATAATTACCCTTTTTATAGCATTCCTTTTTATTAACTACTGACTCATTAATAAGCTCCTTAATAACACCTATAAAATCATCAAACAAATACATACTTAAGGCTCCAGGAATTGTATTAATTTCATTAATATAAATTTCATTATCAATCATAAAGAAATCAATTCTAATTATGCCGCCCGCATCAATAGAATCATATACAGCTCTCGCAATAGTTTTAAATTCATCTAATCTGTCTGACACTAGCATTTTATGATATTCCTTAAATTCATCATTATATTTATTTTCAAATGTGAAAAATTCGCCTTTATTTATAATCATTTCAAGCCTAGAATATCCATTTTCATAAAGTGCCAGATTATATTCATGTAAATTAGAATAAAATTTTTGAACAACTATTTCATCAGTTATATTAAACACCTTTGCTAAAGCATCTAAAAGCTCCTCTTCATTATTAGCAACACAAATACCAATACTAGATCCACCCCTATTAGGCTTAATTATAATAGGATACTCTTCTTTTATATTACCTTCAATATAATCATTGTAATTATAAAATCTAGTTGGCAGCATTTTTAACCCTAACGAGCTTAAATACCTATAGCATAAATATTTATTCATAGCTAGGCTACTAGCAAAGATATCACATCCAACAAATGACAGAGAATAAAATCTACATAAGCTAGCAGCAATACCATCCTCACCATTTTCTCCATGCATCGCAATTATAATAGAATCAATTTTTACACCCTTAATTCCACCCAATTCAAATCTTGTTGGCTTTAATCCTTTTATATCAGCTTCTTTAAAATCTGATACCTTCATACAACTCGCATCATATAAATTATTATTAAAGTCTAAATACAGCATTACTATATCATATTCATTACAAAGCTTATTTTTAAGCTGAAATGCTGTAACAATAGATATTTCATGTTCTAACGAATTACCACCAAATAATATTCCTATTTTCATATTAATAATCTCCTTTTATATAAATCTGGCAAATCATTTTCAATTAGTAATGTGCTTTCATCCATTCCTTTTATTAGTCTTAAATATAGGCTATATCCTTCCTTATAGGAATATACTCTATGGATATCGATATTGTATTTCTTTAGATTTTTATACAAATTATCTACCTCCATACGGCCTACTAATATAACCATATCTACTGAATATGCTATATGCATCGCTAGCTCCTCATTTACCTTATCCTTATATTTACCTAGCTCTACTATTCCTGGAGTAATTAATATTCTATTTTTTCTTGTGCTTAATACTCTTAGAGCTTCCTTGAAGCCTAAGATATTGCTATTAAATGAATCGTCTAATATATATCTATTACCTATCTTCTTCATTTCAAGCCTATTTTCAACCATTTTAAAGGACTTTAAGGAATTTCTAATTTTCTTTAAATCATAATGCATACTATAAACATAGGCAATACCGCATAATAAATTTAGTATCTGATAATTTCCAATCAAATTCGAATCAAAATGCTCAACAAATCCATTTTTATAATAAAAATCAAAGGATCCATTTTTTATATTCCTTGCATTATAATCACCATATATCAAGCCATAGCTTATAATCTTATCACAATCAACCTTATAATTTCTTATATATTCATTATCATAATTAAGTATCGCAACCTTAGCGTCCTTAGTTAATCTCATCTTTTCAGCTATTACATTATCAATATTTTTAAATCCATCCATATGCATAATACCTATCCCTGTAACAACAGCTACATCAGGCGTTGTTATATTCATTAATTTGGATATATCCTTAGGCTTTGAAGCTCCATATTCTAGAATTATATTTTTATATGCCTCTATTATTGTATCGTTTATAAATTTTGAAACACCTAATTGGGTATTATAGGATTTAGGAGTAGATTTACAGGTAGAATATAAATTTAAAACCTGATTTAGTAAGCATTTAGTTGAAGTTTTACCATATGAACCTGTAATAATTATTTTAGTCCCATCAAATTTAGCTATTTTATTTTTAGCATCATTCAAATACTTATAATTAGATAACAACGAAATAAAAGAATCCAAATATAAAATAGGTATAATTAAAAATTCAATAAACATGTTGAAAAATGATACCTTTGGTATAAAGCTAATAAC
>JAZQVB010000139.1:0-2319 GCA_045631605.1 Anaeroplasma sp. | reverse complement strand
TTACACCATCTCCTGTCATAGCAACAATAGCATCATTTTTTTGCCAAGCATCTACTATTCTTACCTTATCTTTTGGGGCTACTCTTGCAAATACTGAGTATTCGTGAATATGAGCTTCTAAATATTCATCAGATAATTTATTTAATTCCTCTGATGTTATTGCTAAATCAGAACCATTCATTATACCTAAATCAGTGGCGATTGCTTTTGCAGTAATTATATGATCACCTGTAATCATAACTGTTTTAATGCCTGCGTCCTTAGCAATTCTAATTGATTTTTTTACCTCTGGTCTAGCAGGATCTATCATACCAACTAATCCGATAAATGTTAAATTCTTTTCTAATTCATCAGAATTTGGTAATTTATCAAATTCCTTAATAGCTAATGCTAATACACGCAGTGCCTTATTAGCCATAATTTCATTAGCCTCATAAGCATTACCAATTATTTCATCATCATTAATTGATAATTTTAAAACATTATCAGGAGCACCCTTTGTTATAGCGATATATTTACCATTTTCATAAATTACTGTAGTCATTAGCTTTCTTTCACTATCAAAAGGGAAATCTAATAATCTTTTTGTATTAGATATATCTAAGCCTACCTTAATATTTAAATCTAATAAAGCAAGCTCAGTTGGGTCACCAATTCTTATAATATTTCCATTATCATTTTTTATTGCTGCATCACAGCATATTGCAAAATATTGAATCATTTTTTGGTCTTCTATACTTAAATTATCAATATTTTTAATATAATCTAAATATATTTTAGTTACAGTCATTCTATTTTGAGTTAATGTACCTGTTTTATCTGAGCAAATTACATTACATGAGCCTAATGTTTCAACAGCTGGTAGTTTTTTAACAATTGCATTTCTTTTACTCATTTTAGTAACTCCAATTGATAAAACTATAGTTACTACTGTAGCTAAGCCCTCAGGTATTGCCGCAACAGCTAAGGCTACTGCGGTAATAAACGCGTCAGCGAAATTAGACCAATCCCAATTTATAGATATCATTTCAAGTATAAATACGATAACACATATTACAAGTGCCATAATACCAATAATAGTACCTACAAAATTTAGCTTGTGCTGAAGCGGTGTCTCCTCCTCAGCCTGTTCATTTAGCATTGTCGCAATTTTACCTATTTCAGTATTCATACCTACGGCTGTTACTAAGGCTTTAGCCTTACCATTAGTAACATATGTAGATGAAAATAAGCAATTTTTCATATCTCCAAGTGGAATATTTTCTTCAAATGCTTCAATAAAGCATTTATCAACTGGTACTGATTCACCAGTTAATACTGCCTCTTCAAGCTTTAAATTACTGCTTTCAATAATTCTTGCGTCTGCAGGAATTGAGTCTCCAGCTTCAACAAGTATTACATCTCCAACCACTAATTCATGTGATGAAATTGATTGTATAGAGCCATTTCTTATAACCTTACAGCACGAAGTTGTCATTTTCTTTAATGCCTCTAGGCTTCTTTCAGCCTTATTTTCTTGATATAAGCTTAGGATAATATTAATTAATACTACAATAAGTATAATTAATGATTCAATCCATTCATGTGGCTGAATTATTATAGAAATTACTGCAGCTAAAATTAGAATAATAATTAATGGATCCTTTAGCTCTAACAGAAATCTAATAAAAATGGATTTCTTTTTCTTTTCCGTAAGCTTATTTGTCCCATAGGTATTTCTGTTAGCCTCGACTGCCTCATCACTTAATCCGTGATGAAGGCTTGAATTGAATATAGACTCTAATTCCCTTAAATTCTTTTGCATATATATGCCTCCCCATTTTAAAATTTTAAATAAAAAAGACTCTTATTAATTACAACAATTAATAAAAGTCTCGAATTTTAAAATGATCCCGAGTGTTTCCACTGTCTTGACGAGTTTCATTCCATTTATATGGTTTCTACTCCCTTTTAAGAGTCTATTTATTTCACTTATATTTTACTGCTAAAATTTATGTTTATCAATAAATTTTTATTAAAATTTTTAATAAAGCTCTACTATAAAAAGTAGAACTAGTTAAATATTATGATACAAATCCAGAAGATTCATCATTAAAGAAATCATCATCGGATAAATCAGTTGAATCATCCTCAAAATCATTAGATTCATCATCTTCTATTTCAGCTTCAACCTCATTAGCATTAATTACAGATAGTGGAATTAAGCTAAATGCGTTAGAAATTAGCATTGTAAATCCTTCAATATCTACTCTAGGAATAATATTATCTATAAAATCAGGATTATAGAATTTTGATAATATTGTATTAACTAAAGGATAT
>JAZQVB010000138.1:0-4460 GCA_045631605.1 Anaeroplasma sp. | reverse complement strand
TAATATGAAATAATATATACTAATAGTTTCATGCCATATAGATTCTTTTACAATTCCTAATATTCTATTAAATATAGAGAAAGCTAAAGTAAATATTAATGCGTAAATGTAAATACTTTTTCTATTTTTTTGGATAGTATTTTTGGTTTTTAAATAGTAATCTTTAATTTTCATATCTAATTACTTTTTTCATAATACTAGCAATCATTTCTATATCATCAATACAATCTTTTTCAATCCATTTTTGAATGATTGCTACTAAACCTAAACTAAAATATGAAAAGATGTATTCTTTTTCACAGTCATCTACACCATACTTATCTAATATTTTTGAAAACAATTCTTTATATAGCAATTCAAATGTATATTGTTTTTTAAATAATTGGGGTTTATCATGAATCAATTTATAAACACGTTTATATTCTTTTATTAAATTTAAATATGGAATTAAATGCTCATCATTGATTAAATACAAATCTTCTTTTGATGAAGTTCTAACATCTAATGTTTTATTATCAAAAGCCTCAAGAAATTTCTTATTTATCATATCAAGAGTTTCAATTAATAAATCATCCATTGATTCGTAGTGTAAATAAAATGTAGATCTATTTACACCTGCTTTTTGACATATTTCGGTTACAGTTATAAATTCATAATCTTTCTTTTCTAATAACAAAAGGAGAGCTTCATTCATTAATAAAGCAGTGTTGAAGTATTTACTTTCTGATTTATTCATGGTTCTCCCTCCTTAATTTATTCAGCTGTAATTTCTTGAGCTAATCTAATAATATCGCTACCGTATTTTTCTTTACCTTTAGCAATTAGTTTTTTATAAATAAAGTAATTAATTGATACTCCTAATATACCAAATAAACCAATAATAATTCCAATTACCATTGATGTGGTATTATTTCCTCCAATTACACCCATAGCAAAACTCATTCCAGTTCCTAATACTAATGAACTGATAATGCCAAAAGTATAAGCAAATACTTCTGCAGTTTGTTTTGCCTTTCTATCTAATTTCTTTAAAGCAACTACTTTACTTGTTTTCTTTGGTGCATATTCACTTGCAATTTTTTCAGCTATTATTTTATCAGTGTTCATATTCATTTCCTCCTTCACTTGACACTGTAATTTTATCAATATGAAAGAAATAACTGAACAACAGAAAGTGTGAAAAATGTTGAATTAAAAAATGGTAAGTTAATATATTAATTCTAATACATCCTTTATTTAATTATACTATATTATTGCTACAAAATAAATTAACTATAATAATCTCATTTTAATACAACTAGGAATTCAGTATTAAAACTAACTATAGTTTCTTTCTACGATAAATAATAAATTTATTCTATATAAATTTGCAGCTACTTTCTATATAACTATAACTAAGGTTAGTTTCTACGTTGAAAATTTTTATACAAATTTATGCTTTTAGAAAAAATACAGATTTAATGTTTTAATACAAATTCTTATTTAAATTCGTATTAAATCAATAGAAAAACGTATTAAAACTTATCTTTTCATTAAAACAATATGTATCCGCACAAACCGATTCTGAACTAATTTTACAAAAAGTATCTGGATTTATTTAGCTCATTTAAAGCTCATGGTCGCGCCAGAACTCAGAAAGAAAGTATTTATATTAGTAATGATAGAAAGTGTGATATGGGCTGAATATGGAGCTTTTAGAATAGTTCTATATTATATAATATAACTTTTATTTCTTTTACTTCTCTATATATAGAAAAAAGACCGCTCTTTCGAACGATCTTGTAATTGATTATTTTCTTCTGTCTGCCTTTACATCGCGACATAATCTTATCTGTAATTTTTCCAAATTCAAATTGTCATATTTTTCTAAAATGAACTTGTAATATTACAAAAATAAATTACTCTTTTACGAATGGTAATAATGCCATATGACGAGCACGCTTAATAGCGATAGCTAACTTTCTTTGATACTTAGCAGATGTACCAGTAGCACGTCTAGGTAAGATTTTTCCTCTATCAGTAACGAACTTTCTTAATAAATCTACATCTTTGAAATCAATGTGCTCAATCTTATTTTGAGTAAAGTAACAAACTTTTTTACGACCACGACGTTGATCACGGTCATTTCTACGATTTTGTTGCATATCTACGTTCCTCCTTATATTTTTAGAATGGTAAATCTCCATCCTCAACATCTATATTATAGCTAGATGGGTTTCCTGTAGAAGGACCCTTTGGTTGTTGAGAATAATTTGGAGTTGTTTGGCCATATGTAGGATTGTTATATCCAGAATATGGGTTGTTATTTGGTTGGAAATTGTTTGGTTGTGGTTGTTGATTTTGTTGAGCATTAGAATCTCTTGGCGATAAATTTTCAACTTGTTCAGCTATAACCTCTGTAACATAATGTGTTTGACCATCTTGTCCTTGGTAGTTTCTAGTTTGAATTCTACCAGATACACATAACATATTTCCTTTTCTAACATATCTTGACATGAAGTCAGCTTGTTGACCCCACGCAACACAGCTAATAAAATCAGCTTGTCTGTTTCCTTGGGCATCCTTAACTGTTCTATCTACTGCTACAGTAAACATTAAGTTAGCTAACCCATTAGGAGTATAGCGAATTTCTGGATCCTTAGTAATTCTACCTGTTAAAAAGACCTTATTCATAAACTCACCTCTAAGAATTATTCGCCATCTTTAACGATGATGTGACGAATGATTTTTTCGCTATAACCAGCGATACGGTTGAATTCGTTAATAGCTTCAACAGTAGCTTCAACTAACATCCATACATAATAACCCTTCTTATTATGTTCGATTTCGTAAGCTAATTCTCTTAAGCCCCATTCCTTACATTCTAATACGTTTGATGCGTTAGAAGTGAAGATTGCCTTTGCAGCTTCAACCTCAGCCTTAGTAGCTTCAGCATCTAAGTTTGAACGTAAAATGTACATTACTTCATACTTTGTCATCCTTATTAACCTCCTTGTGGACTATTGGCCTAGCATAGTTAAACTAGGCAAGGGCATTTTATTCCAAATGCTTTGTAATTATAGCATATGAGCCACTCATATGCAAGTAAAAAAATTATTATTTTTCAACGTATTCGTTATCAAATGAAATTAGTAAGAAATATTGATTATTTTGATTAATTACTTCATTTAATTTATTTGTTATATCTTGCTTTGTGCACTTGCATTTATAAGGAATTACTACATCAAATAATACTGTTGATTGCTCCTGCTTCTTTACCATTCTTAAATCATGGAACGATAGCTTCTCATCTATTTGTAATAATACTTCTCTTATTTCAATCTTTAATGCATCTAATTCCTCATTACCTGTTTCAATTGGGTCCATATGAATTGTTAATAATATACCAAACTTATTATTAACATCCTTTTCAATAATATCTATTTGCTCATGAGCATCTAATACATTAATATTTTGATCAAACTCAACATGTAATGTCATGAAGCATTTAGTTGGTCCATACATATGACACATTACATCATGATATCCTAAAACTATATCATATGTGTTAATAAAATCTAATATTTCATTAACATATTCCTTTTCAACCTTTTCACCAAGTAAAGGATTAACTGTTTCCTTAATTACCATACATCCTGAATAAATAATAAATAAAGAAACTAATATACCTAATACACCATCAATTGAAAATGGAACTACTACATTAATTAATCCACATACTACAAGACAAATAGTACCAAATAAAATAGCTCCTGTAGAAATACAGTCATTTCTACTATCATCAGCTGTTGCCTCTAAGGCTACAGAATTAATGATTTTTCCCATTCTTCTGTTGAATAATGATTGCCATAGCTTAATTAAAATAGAAACAGATAGTATTCCCATGCTTATATATGAGGCAACATAATTAATATCCTCAGGTGTGTATGTTCTAATCTTATCTATTGATGTTAAGAATAGGCTTCCACCAACAAATATAATAATAAACGCTACAATTAATCCTGCAATATATTCCATTCTTTCATGTCCATATGGATGCTCATCATCGGCAGGAAGATTAGCCATTTTAAATCCTATTAGTGTAACAACACTAGATCCCATATCAGATAGGTTATTAATACTATCCGCTATAATAGCAACACTACCAGATATTACACCTGCAATAATTTTAATTATAAATAATAATAAATTTGAAAATATACCAACAAATGAGGCTAATCTACCATGTGCTTCTCTTACATGCTGATTTTTAACATTTTCATAATCCTTAATAAATTTTCTTCTTAATAAATTAATCATATACTCTCCTAAAAAACTTATAATTTAGCATATTTTTACAAACACTATAGTTGGTGCTGTGTATGAAAAAAATACTTCTTATTTTGATAATAATTATATCATTTTTATTTCTTGTAATAAATGAAAATATAAATATGAACGCAAAAATATTAATTCTTGAT
>JAZQVB010000137.1:0-1218 GCA_045631605.1 Anaeroplasma sp. | reverse complement strand
ACTTTATAACCATCTTCTGTAATACAATTTAATGGTTTTATATTACTCTTATAAGTTTGATTAGGTAATATATGTAATCCATATTTTTTATAAATTTGTTTCACTGTGTTAAAATCTAATCTCTGTGAATCTATGCTATCTTTATAGCTACATTTTTTACATAAAAATTGTTTTCTATCTTTAACACGTGCTAAAGGTCTATAAAATATTTTTCCACATCTACATTTTAACTTTAATGGAGTCATATTATTTACATATTCATTTGATAATAATTCTAATTGTGCATCATTATCAATTAAAAATTTTTTAATATTGTCAATAACATATGGATTACTTTTAATAAAAGGGAATGGAGTCATTCCGCTTTGTACATTCCCTAAATTAATCTGACATAAATAACCATCAGAATTTTTACATTTCATAGGCGTTTCATTATTAATATATTTATCTTCCAATAATTCTAATCCATGTTCTCTATAAAATATTTTTGCTTTCTCTATATTCCATTTTGTTCTTTTATTACTCATAAATATTTCTCTTTCTTTCTAATAATATTCCTCATATTTTCATATGAGATTAGCATATTTCTTCATCCTTTATATAAAGGAGTTCCCCGTTTTCGATTGCCTTGTTTAAGCGATTAACAATCTACTTTATGCGTTTGACACATCCCTATTCGGGACTTCGCTCCCAATGACCCATTTACATTATATCATATATTTAATAAAATGTCAATACTTAGACGTTTCCATCATATATCATCCTTAATATTTTTAATAGTTTCCCACATTCACACTTAGGCTTATTTCATCCTTATGTTGTAGTTATTAAGGCTTTAGGGATTACTGGGTTTAGAGGAAATCTTAGTGCATATTACTATACACACGACCTAGCTATTAAGTCGGCACTTGAAACACTGAAATTATTGGCGACCTCGTTAACGGCATCAATAATATGTTCAGCTTGTCCTGCTTCAATATTAAATGCTTTCATCTGAGCGATGATAAAACTAGCCGCTTCACCTGCGGATATTTCTTCATCTGCTACGTTGCGATATTTTTCGGCAATACTAGCAAGTTTAGCACTATCTTCATCACTGAACCCCGATTTTCTAAATTCAGTCGATGCTTCAACCATAGCTTGCATGGTTGAGCCTGTAATTTCGCCCATTTCAGCAAGTTTAGCCACATACTGAGTTAAGCTTTCACCTGCTAAATC
>JAZQVB010000136.1:0-11716 GCA_045631605.1 Anaeroplasma sp. | reverse complement strand
ATAATCACTATATCATTAAGAAAGGAGCAATCATTTTATAATGATTAGGTAAATATATGAATTTTATTTTTATTTCACCAGCATTCCCAAAATCATATTACAACTTTTGTGATAGATTAAAAAGAAACGGCGCAAATGTATTAGGCATCGGCGATACTCCATATCATGAATTAAGTGATAATGTTAAAAATTCAGTAACTGAATATTACAAGGTTAATTCACTTGAAAACTATGATGAGGTATATCGTGCAGTTGCGTATTTTGCATTCAAATATGGTAAAATCGACTGGTTAGAATCGAATAATGAATACTGGCTAAGACAGGATTCAAAATTAAGAACCGACTTTAATATTCAAGGAGCTAAGTTTGCAGATGTTGAAGCATTCACATCAAAAAGCAGAATGAAGGAATTCTACAAAAAGGCAAATGTACCAGTAGCTAGATATAAATTCTGTACAACACTTGAAGAGGATTTAGAATTTATTAAGGAGGTTCAATATCCTGTTGTTTGTAAGCCTGATATTGGTGTTGGTGCTGCAGCTACATACAAAATTAAATGCTATGAGGATTTAGTTAAATTCCACAAATCAGGTTATAATGTACCTTATATTATGGAGGAATTTATTGAAGGTAATATTATTTCTTTTGACGGAATTTGTGATTCAAATTCTAATGTTGTATTCTCGGATAATGAAATATTCCCACCTTCAATTATGGATGTCGTTAATGAAAATCTAGAATTCTCTTATTATATTAATAAGGAAACTCCTGCAGATGTTTTCGAATATGGCCAAAGAGTTATTAAGGCATTCAATATTAAATGTAGATACTTCCATCTAGAATTCTTTAGATTAACTAAGGATAAGCATGGTCTAGGTAAGGCAGGAGACATTGTAGCCCTTGAGGTTAATATGCGTCCACCAGGAGGATACACTCCTGATATGATTAACTTCGCTCAATCTGTTGACACATATCAAATCTATGCAGATGTAGTATGCTTCGACAAGATTGTGAATGTTGATATGAATCATCCTAAATATTACTGCTTCTATTATGGTAGACGTGATAGATTCGAATACAAGTATTCATACGATGATATAATCAAGGAATTCCCATATATTCTTATGCATGAAAGAATGCCACAAATTCTTTCAGGAGCTATGGGTAATGAATTCTACATCGTTAAATTTGAGCATTATGATGATATGATTCGATTTAAAAATATGGTTTCAGAAAAGAAATAATTAAAAATAGGCTATGTGATTAAACCCACATAGCCGTTTTTTTCATCCTAAAATACCTAAGGATGCGCAAATAAATATAATTATAAATAATGTAAATGCTGATAAAGCACTAGTCCACACAACAATTTGGCCAGCTAATTGATCATCCTGATTCATTTGCGCTGCCATCGGTACACTAGATACCGCAATAGGTGTTGCAAATAATGCAATTAATATCGCAAATTCAGTAGATGTTTTAAATCCTAGGAAATATGCAATAGTTAAGAATATAGCTGGAGTTATAACTAATCTAAATGATACAGATACAGCTAAATGCTTCCATAGCTCCTTAACCTTTGAAAACTCAAATCTACCACCTAATACAATTAAAGCTAATGGTGTTGATACACCTGCTAGGCTAGAAATTGTTTTAGGAATAAATGAGGCCTCATCGTAAAAAGCATCAATATTGGCACCAATTTGATTTACACCTAATCCAATAAAATTGGCTACAAGACCTGCAAATACACCAATAATTAATGGATTTTTTGCAATCTTTATTAATATTGATTTAACAGATACCTTACTTCCTTCATTATCATAAATAGTTAAAGCTATAACCGCAAGTATGTTAAATAATGGCACACTTACTGCCGCTACAACTGAAGCTGCAGCCTTAGCCTCTTCTCCACCTAGCATCATAGCAAGTGGAATACCAATTATTGCATAATTAGATCTAAATGATGCTTGAAGTAAAACACCCTTTTGCTTTTTATCTTTAAAGAATATAACCATCAGCATACCAATAAAGAATAATATTAAAATAGCTAATGATGCAAATCCAACAAACTTAAAATCTATCTCAGTAATATTCGCTCTATATAAATTACTAAACAATAATAAAGGTATAAAAATATTAAATACTAATTTATTACATTTAGCCCAAAAATCCTCAGATATAAAATTAATTCTTTTTACAAAATAGCCTAAAAATACTGGTAATAATATCGGTAATATAGCATTAATAGTAAATTTTAAATTTTCCATAAAATACCTCCGTAAAGCAATATAATTATATCATAATAAATTATACATTGTATAGAAAAAAAAGAGGGAAATTTTTCCCCTCCATATGTGTTTTAACGATTCATATTTAATTCTAAATCGATATTATACATTTTCTTCTTATATTTTTCAATCTTGTCTTCAATTGGATTTAATCTACTTGCAATTTCACGCTTCTTAGTAACAACTAATTTTCTAGTCTTATTTAATTGCTCCATATATCCAGCACGTTCCTTATTAGAGTAAGATGGATTATCCTTTAATACTTGTAAACGAATAACCTCTTCTTCTAATTTTCTTAATTCAGCAACCTCTGGCATCTTAAGCTTATAGTTTTCAAGCTCAAAGATTTCATGGTCAAGATTAGCTCTTTCTTGTAATAGCTTTTCCTTTTCCTCAGGATGCTCTTCCCAATACTTTTCGTTCTTGATCTTTTGGTCAACACGTTCACGCTTACGAATATCAACGAACTTATCATCAAGCTTCTTCTTAGCCTTCTTGATGTTTTCAAGTCTTTGATTACGTTCAGACATTGAACAAACCTTGCTTTCCTTAAGCTTATTTCCTGATACCTTATATCCGCATGCACGAATACAAGCCTCATTCATTTTAACGATATTGTGTAAAATTGCAGTAACAGTACCATGCTTCTTGGCTAAATCCATTAAATATTCCCAAGCATGAATACATGCATCTTGTACTTCTACAAATAATGTATACGCCTCATCAGTTTGTTTTTCTTTCTTCTTTCCAAATGTTTGAAGGGCTTGTTTACTAATTTGTGTAACAAATGCATTAATATTAGAAGCTAATTTATCCTCATAAGTTACAATTTCTACACCAAATGTTTGGTTAGCTTTACGCATCATTGGTTCTACGTAGTCAATTGCATCTTTTATCTTCTTAAATGCTTCATCCCCTGGTTTGTTCTTAAAATCAATTAAACTTCTTAACACATAAGAAATTGCAATTTCAATACAGTTAGTTCTAACTGTAAATTGATAATCCTCAAATTCCTCCTTCTCAGCATTTTGAAGACATGTGCTCCAACAGTTGATACTTTCTAAGAAACGGAATGTTGGAGTAAGTGTTTGCTTACCCGCACAGTTACCCTTCATTAACCAAGCATCACAGTTAGTAGAGTCTAATTCGATAATACGATTTGCATAATTTTCTGCATCAGTAAAGTTTTCAGAATCATATGCATTTTGAGATAAAATAAATAGGTTTTCAATCATTTGAGACGTTTCTAGACCTTGACCTACCTTTACCTCAGCTGGTTTTACAGGTGTTGCAACCTTCTTAGGTACTACCTTGGTTGTCTGAGTAGCAGGCTTTACAACTACCTTTTTAATAGTAACAGGAGCTTGACCAGGCTTCTTAACCTGTGGAGCTTCAGCTACTGGGCGACCGTCAGCTGTTCTTCTTACAGTTGATACGATACGCTTAACTGTTTGAGAGTCATTTTGTGGAGCCTTTGGTGAAACAACTACCTTTCTAACAATAGTAGGTGCTGCCTTAGGCTGAAGAACTGGTGTTTCTTCGACGCTCTCATAATCGTTTGTCGGTGCTTTTTCTTCTTTATTAGCTGATGCGTCAGAAACCTCGATAAACATTGCGCGAGCTTCTTCTAATGTATATTTCGCACCACAAACTTGGCACTCAAAGAAACCGGCAACCTTGACGAAATCTGATTCACCGCATAGTTCACAAACTAATTTTTTCATCGGCTATTCTCCTTATAAAATTTTATTTACCTTAATCATCGTAGACTAATGACTTAAAAAGGCATGTTTTCTTAATCTTTAGTGTCGGCTATAATCTTACAAAATGGGCAATATCACAAATAGATTTTAAAGCACCAACGAAATCTATTGCTTAGTGTTAATTAAAGTTTGCGTTTGTAGATTTGAATATTAAATTCAAGCCATAAAAATTGTCTACTTTTGTATATATTAAGATATATCTTAATACATACTGAAAAATAACGTACTTCACGTTTATAATATTATAACAAAGTTATAAAACGTTTTCAAGCCGTTTTTCCTTTATTTTCCATATAAAAATCAAAATACAGGCAAATTTTTCATTTGACCTGCATTATATTTCGTTATCTTGTAGTATATACTAATGGTTCATTATATGTATCCTCATATATTTTTTTCCAAATACTATAATTTTCATCCATCATATGCTTCATATTTTCTTGGTTATTTTTTGCTTCATTCGGATAAATTGGTTTACAAATATGAATAGTATACTCTAGCACATTAAATCCATCATCACCAATAATATCACTTTCACTCATAGTTATAAAGCACGGCACTACTGGCACATTAGCCTTTACTGCAAACTGATATGCTCCTTTTTTAAGTGGCTTAGGCTTTTTATAATTCCACCACATGCTTTGCTCTGGGTACACTAAAACTAGGTTACCATCCTTTAAAATTTGGTTAGTAGATTTCATAAATTGCTGTAATGCCTTAGGGTGACTGCTTAATGGTAATGTATAGCAATTTCTCATTAAAAATCCAAAAAATCCCGGAAATGATGTATAATTACCTTCTCTTATTACACGATAAAATTTACGCTTTTTAGTATCTGCTCCAGCCTCATATGCCATTTGTATTGCAAAGCTATCAAATGCGTTGAAATGATTACATGTTATAATTGCACCGCTATCTAAATTCCTTAAATTCTCAGCACCAATTATCTCCTTAACTATCATCTTCTTATCCTTTAAAATACCATTTAAATATTTCCTTGCAATATGGTATGCATATTTAGTTTTAATTTTACTAGAGATTTTCTTTTTAAGATAATCTACCTCATTTGGCTGAATTTGACGTGATGGCGGATCCTGTTCCACATCCTCATCAAATCTTCCATTCATTTCATATTCTTTTATTTTCTTTAAGATAATTAATCTGTCAACTGATTTTCTTTTATGCTTACAATTAACGTATTTAATTTCCTTATTAGTCTCATCTAATGCTAATTGATAAAGTTTATCTGCTTGAAGTAAATCTCTTTTTCTTTCCTCATCAGTATAATTGGCTAATATTTTCTTGATATCATCATATACAGGTGTCATTTCGGCATATTCCCAAAAATATTCCTGTAGCCTTGCATTACTAAAATGCCATGGTTTAGCCCACATAATATAATGAATCATATTGATTTCCTCTGGTTTATATTTAATTTCCTCATAAACCTCCACATTCCATGAATCCACAATCCAAAGCACTCTATTTTGACAAATAATATTCAAATAGTCCTCATCCTGTGTAACCTTACAATCGTAAATTGTAAGTAAATCCATAAATTGCTCAAGAACACATTCTTCTCTAAATAATTTACAATTTATTAATAATAAACCCGCATTAAAAAACTCATAGCGATTTAAACCAAGATTTTTTTCAACATAATTACCATAAACCTCAGTTTGGACCATAGCCTGTTCATGACAGGCACCAACTAGATTATTAGCTAATTCATTATTATAAAACTCTGAAATATCTCCTTTAACGATAGTATCACTATCAATATATATAGCCTTATCATATTCAGGATGCATTTGTGAAATAAACAATCTAAAGTATGTAGTTTTTGAATAATAATCTCTTAAAGGCAAATTAGTTTTAATAGAATCTAAATATAATAAAACATCCTCAAATACTAAATTAAAATTTGAATGGTCCTCAATCACACTATAAGCTAATGATTTATTGTCATCACTAATATTTGTATTTAAAATATAAACATTATAATTATAATCAGCTGATGCGTTCATCATTATTGATTTTAATGTAACGATTGTAAATTTTACAAAATTATCATCACACGCAAAAAATATTGGAATATCCTTTCTCATACAAATTCTCCTTACAAATTTATTTTACAGCCTCAATATAATTCAACACCCCAGTATAGTCAATGGAATATAAGGATACCTCGATTCTATAGTTATTAGACGCAATTAAACTCATAAGAGAATTAAATTTCCAGACTTCTACTAGTAGTAGAATTAGGCTATTCAGCATTAAAAAGCATTAAATTATATGTATTTTTGTGGTTATTTGTATTATACAAGGCATTTTATAAAAAGATTGTCGAATATTAATGCGATATCTAGTATTATAAACTATTAAATGTAAAATCATTTAATACATCTTGTAATTAATCTTGTCATTTTAACTGATATATGATAAAATTTTATTATAATATGATGAGGAGAATTTATATGGACAGCATAAAAACATCACTTGAAAATTGGTTAAATGATTATAATAATTTCAGTTTTAAAAGCTATGAGGAATTACCTGATTTAGACCTATATATGGAGCAAATGCTAGGTTATTTAGAAAAGCAATTATTCTTATTTAAAACATCTACATTAGATAAGCAAATTACTTCCTCTATGATTAATAATTATGTAAAAGGTAGTGTTTTACCTGCACCTACATTAAAGAAATATAACAAGGAGCACATTGCTTTAATAGACGAAATTTACACATTAAAACAAGTTTTAACTCTTAACGAAATTAAACAAATTGAGGATATTAGATATAAGGATATCGTTGAAAAGGCAGATACATTTAATAGCTTTAATAAAATTAATTCAGAAAAGATTTCTATCGCAGTTGAGGACACGTTTAAAAGATTAAATGACATCGATGATAATGACATTAATTCACTAGTAAATCTAGCTCAGGAATTAGCTTTATCAGCTAATGCATATATAAATATTGTTAAGAAAATATTATTCTTAGCTAATGTATATGAAACTCTAAACAAAAAATAATGCCAAATTAATTGGCATTATATAAGTCGACTATTTATTTAGTCGATTTTTTTATTCAAATGATGTTGATACTGTAATAGAATATTTCTCTGCATAAGAAGAAAAGCTATTTGCAGCCATTTGTAATATTTCTACCTTTTCAAGAATAGATACCTCTAAATCGGTATATACATCAATAATAACCTCGTCATCAGCTAAAATAACTAATACATCATTGTAATTTAGTGTATCTACGATTTGCTCCTCTAGGCCTACCTCTAGCTGTCTAATAGCCTTAAGATCATTAATCATGGCATTAGTAGAAATTATTTTTTCCATAGAAATACCTCCAGATGCAAGTATCTCCTCTAATTCCTCAATTTCTGAATTAACCTCTTCTATTCTATTAATTCTAGCGTCAGTAAATTCAGGGTTTAAGGTAACAGTTGTTAAATCTCCGCCATTAACAGGACCATCCTGACCATTATTTTGTGCTTCCTTGATATAAAATATAGATAACATAATTACAATCGCCATTAGTAATATGGGTAGTCTCAGCTTGCTTTTCATATAATCCTCTCCATTTTCAATAAAGTATATGTATATATACTACTCTTTATGCAAAAGAAAAGAATATCACAAGGATATTCTACTTCTTTAATCTTTCAATTATAGTTTTAATTCTATTCAACTTATTATAGAATTTACCATAAACTAAATCATAACCATTAGCTCTAGCCATTTCTATATCAGCTGGTGTATCTATACCACCTAATATACATCTACAATTATTCTTTGAACAAAGCTCACGAACCTCATTTATACTATCCTCACCAACTCTATGGTAGTCGTACATAAAGTAATCACAATTACCTCTAAATACATCTAGGATATCACTACTGCACAGCATAAATCCGTCATTTCTTAAAGCCTGTAGAGCCTTGTTATTTACAGACGATGAATGAATTACAATATATTCAGGATTAATCTTAATGAATTGTAATAGCTCATGCATATGAGTATAGAATTTAATATCTATACTATCTAATTCTATATGAACAAACAGCTTTAAATAGCCTTTAAATTGATCATAAAACATTTTTTGCTCCTTAAAGATGCTAAACATCTTATAATCATCAACTCTTCGTTCTAACCCTCTACGCTTAATTACCATTTGCATATAGCTATCATCAATCTCAAAATTATCAAGATTTATATTAATATAATAGCCATAAACTGATGTTTCGCTTAAATCTACAATTTGCTGATATGTCAATCCAATATTATTTGAATCAATTGCTTCACTAATATGAGTAACAATTGAATTCATTTTTATTCTTTCCTTTTGAGCCTCATTTGCGTAATGATTAATATGATTTTCATGACTCTTCATATCAACACTATCATATAATGCATCATATGCATTATTTAAAATTTCTGATTCAGTAATTGAAGAAACATTCTTAGCTAATCTATATACACCAGCATTAAATTTAATGCTTAATCTTGAATTTAGCTCAAATAGCTTTTTAGATACATAATCAAATGCCTTAATAAGCTTAGAATCTACTAATCTCTTATCATTAGTATCTCTGAATAATATCGCAAATCTATCAGATTCAATATGATATACAGATACTCTAAAATCAGATGAGAATGCTTCCTTTAATCTTAATCCTAATGCATAAATTAATTGATTTCTAAATTTATATCCATATAGCTCCTTATATAAATTAAAATCAACTACCTCGCATAAGCATAATGATAATTTTCTATCACCTAGCTCAGCTTGTAAATCATTTAAAAGCTTAAGCTCAGTTTGCATATTAGAAATAGGATTATTATACGCTAAATCCATTAAAGCCTCTTCCTTCTTAGCTGCCTCTGTAATATCATCTATTAATGAATAAATATAAATAGAGCCATCTATATTAAGTGGAAAATATGTTTCCTTTACCTTAATCCAATTTCCATCATTTTTAAATGAATATTCTAATGATAATCCATCAGTTAAGCATCTATATAATTCATCATGTATAGCTCGGTATTTAATAATGTCCTCAGCCTTCATGCAATTAAAATAATCTGCCTCTGATAAATCATGCATAGCACCTAATATATTCACAGCCTGATCAGATAAATGAATATATCCATCTATCTCCTCCTTTAAGCCAGATGTAAGCTTATCCTTAAGGAAATATAGCTTTTGATTATTTAAATTATTTTCCTCCTGCTTAAAATGAAGTAATAATCTAGAATTCAGCATACCAACAATCAGCTTTAATGCCTCATATGTAACCTCTTTATCTAAAAATGGCTTAGAAGCAAAAAACGCAATAGACCCTATTGTTTCAATAGAGCTATGGATAGGAATTGCAAATCCATAAATATCACTATCATATTCCTTATTAGTAACAATATTAGTATTATAGGCATTTTCACTTTGGTCCAAAAATTGCTCACTATCATACTTCATTGCAGCATATGATAAGGTATTTTCAATAGAATCAAAAGTTAATTTTTTATCATAAGCACGCTCTTTTTTATAATGTAATCCTAAATATTTACCTTTATAATATAGTAAATATGCTTCTTCAATATTAAATTTTTTAGCAATATGAATCATTGTATTTCTAAATATTTCTCTAAACTTTAGATTAACATCTAATTCATTTAAGCTATTAAATATATCTATTAATGAATTATAAGCTTCAGATACTGCAATATTCTTAATATTTGTTTTAGATGGACTTACAATAGTTATATCCTTAGCAATAACAGGCTGTGGATTCAATACTGATACATTAGGTACAACATAATGCTCCTCCATTTTAGGGGGTACTAATACCTCATGATTATTTGAAACAATAACCTCATCCTTTTTCTTAGTCTTTTTAGACCTTGATATAGGCTCAAGCTTAGCTTCAATTTCCTTTATTTTATTCTCATAATTTTTTATAGATATTAAGCTATTAGTTTTTCTATATAATTCGATTGCAGCATAACAAAATTCAATAGATTCATTAGGATGCTCAGTACTAGCATATTCCTCATAATAGCTTTCAAAAATTGCAGCCTTTTTATAATCGTCTACTGCAATATATGACTTAATTACTATTGCTGCACATAATAAAATATATTCAACCTTTAATGATTGACCTAAAAATTTATTACCCTCTGTAATTACCTTTAAATAATTACCATTTTCATAAGCTATTCTATATCTATTTATATCTAGCATTGCTAGCTTGTCTAATGCAACATTATCTTGATAATACGCCTCTAGAAAGCTAGTTAGTTCTAGATATTTATCATATTGATGCTCCTCTAAATAGATTCTACCTAATTCCTCTTTTGCATAAACCTGCTCATGACGGTCAATATCATCCTCTAAATAATGAAGCAATGACTCCTTTGCACGCTTATTATCCTTCATAGCTAAAAATAGCTTAATTCTATCCTTAGTATATAAATGAAGCATTGATGCAGGAAGATAATTACGCTTTATATTAATATATTTATCAACCTGATCAAATCTAAACTCATCAATATATATGTCTATTAATGCATCACAAATATATGTAACGGCCCTAGAGCTCATAATTTTAAAACTAGGAACCTCTGCAAATAAATATTTTAGTGCATCATTAGTTTTACCTATTTTATGTAAAATTAACGCCTTATAAGCTAAGGCAGCCTGGTATTCATCACTTAGCTTAACCTGACCAAGCAAAAACAAATCAATCTTCTTGATTGAAGCCTGAGTCTTATCTAATTGTAAAATTTCAGCTAAGCTTGCCATACCATCACCACCTATATTCAATATTTTTGTATTCCTTATTATTAAAGTATATAACAACGTTATTTTCAGTTATTTCAGCATAGTATCCATCCTTGTAGCTACCAGGATTTAAATATAATATATCGTCTATAATAAACACATTAGGGATATGTGTATGCCCATAACAGCACACATTAGCGTCTAATGACATAGCCTTATATATTATAGCATTTAAATTATTTTTAACATTATATAAATCACCATGTGTTACATAAATTAGCTTATTATAAATGGTAAAGCTTTTTTCCTTAGTAGTACCTCTAATATCGCAATTCCCCTTAACAAAATAAGCCTTATTATTAGTTAAATTAATATATTCATTACCATAATCACCACAATGAATTATATAATCATACCTTGAATAATCAAAATTTAAATTTAAAAAATGATTATCACTTAATACTAAAATCCTCATTAATAAGCTCCCTTAAGCCTCTTAAGGCCTTAGCACGATGTGATATTGTATTTTTCTTTTCTAAAGACACCTCAGCAAGTGTTTGTCCAAATTCAGGCACATAGAAATATGGATCATAGCCAAAGCCATTTTCTCCACGTGCTTCATCTATAATTTCTCCATAGCACTTACCCACTGAAACTACATATTTATCATTAGGATAATACACACAAATGGCACATGCGTAATTAGCATTTCTATTTTCTACACCTTGAAGATTTTTTATTAAAAGCTGATTATTTGCCTCATCATCATGACCTCCTGCATATCTTGCAGAATAGATTCCAGGGTCCCCACCTAAAGCATCTACCTCTAAGCCTGAATCATCACTTATCGAAATCACATTATAT
>JAZQVB010000135.1:0-2263 GCA_045631605.1 Anaeroplasma sp. | reverse complement strand
ACCATCAATAATTATAATATGCTATCTAATTGGTGAAATATTTAAATTATTGATATTAAAAAAGAAAAAGAAATATAAATATGTACCAATAATAGTAGGTACATTTGGAGGCTTAATAGGATTAATATCTTATTATATAAGTCCTGAAATAATATTAAATGTAGATAATCCAATTACGGCATTATCTATAGGTATTATATCAGGACTAGCCTCAACAGGCTCATATGAGCTAATAAATAAAATATTAAAAATGGAGGATAAAAATGGCAAATAAAGGATTAAAGCCCTATACTAAGCAACACAACTTTAGCGTAGGTAACATTAAAGGAGCTGTAAATTTATATCAAAATGATTCAAATTTAAATTTTATAGTTCCTATTTTTAAAACAGTAGGTTTTTCCCAAATCAACCTAGAGTTAATTTATAACCATCAATCTAATAATGAATTAACTGAATTTGGTTATGGATTTAAGCTAAACCTATTTAAGAAGTTAGAGCATAACGAAACAAATAAAGCTGTAACAATACATAATAGTGATGGGTCCACTGATTTATTCACAGGAGAAAATAATGCATATTTTACTAATTCCGAATTAAATCAATATATTAGAAGAGAATATGATTTTGAGGATGAAACATTAACTGCTACATATTATTATTTAACATATGATAAGGAAGGAAACGTAATACGTCATAATGAGCCTGATTATAATTATCCATCAGTAATCAATTACAAATCTGGAGAAATTCAATCAATGACCTTCGATAGTTCTTCACATATTGTATCAATTAACAACTATAATAATGATACAATAACATTTACTAAAAATAGTAACGGTCTAATTTCAACAATTACATGGAAGCATTCAAATACTACTTTAGCTACTGCTGAACTAACGTACGGAAATTCTAAGCTTTCATCTGTAAGAATTAAAAATAAAAATAATGAAACAATTGAACGTTATATTATAAGCCACATCACTAACAGTATAATTTTGGCTGATGATACAAACGGTTATACAGGAAGAATTAATTTTAATAATAACCTAGTTTCAGAAATCAAAACTGGTTCTGGCAACACACTAAGAAAAACAACAACAATCGCATATAACCAAAATAAAACATTAGTAACTGATGAGCTAGGTGCCACAAAAACATATGTGTTTGATAACAATGGTATTTTACGATTCGAACTAGATAATAAAAATAATATCATAACTTATTCTTTTGATGAAACATTAAAAAAATATACAAGTTCTACACCAATTCACATGAATGATTTTTCTAGCAACAAAAATCTACTTAGAAATACTACACTTGGTAATTTCACAATCACAGGTTCATCGCTAAATAAATCAACTAGAGATATCACAGATGATTTTTACACTCAATTATTAGGTGCAACTACTGATTATTTTACAGGTAGTGGCACATTAACAAAAAGAGTTACTGGTAAATTTAAATCTACTGACGTATTTACATTAGTAATTTGGGGTAAACAAATTTTGTCATATGGAATTTCAAACAAGGTAAGCGTAACATTAAGCGCTGGTGATCAAAGTGTAACAAAATATTTCGATAAGACAAGTACAGATTCAGAATATTATCCATTAGCCATTGGTCTAACACTTGAAAAAAGCGTTAGCTACATTGATATTAAAATCGAACTAGCTGGCTATTGTGCAATTATGACATCAGGAATATCATTAATGAATAAAAGCTTTGGTGCATTATATGAATATGATACAAATGGTAATGTTATTAGCAAATCAAAAGGAAAGAAAAAATCAAATTTTACTTATAACTCTAATAATAAATTAACTGAATCATTATCTTCTTCTTCAATTAAAAGCACATATAAATATGATACTAGAGGAAATATAACTGAAGCTCTTGGTGCATATCAGGTTAAAGAGAAAAATTACTATGATAATAAAAATAGAGTTACAAAAACTACAACTGAAAATTATAATCAATCAAGTGTATTTGAAAATATAAATTCATATCCTACTGATTATAAGGTAACATCTACCGATGAATTATTAAATGCTACATCTGTAGCAATTAATGAATATGGAAGTGTATTAAATGTTACTAACGCATTAAATGAAGTATTAGATTATACTTATTCAAGCAAGAATAAATTAAATAAGCTTACTTTAAGCAAAAATAATCTTAATAAATTTACTGAATATACATATGATGAAGCTCATCATAATAAAATTTCAACCGCATCATTATCTAATGGTACTTCTTATTCATA
>JAZQVB010000134.1:0-13300 GCA_045631605.1 Anaeroplasma sp. | reverse complement strand
TTTTCTTTTATAATAATTATAGGCTTCAAGAAAAATTAAAAGGCATGACACCTAACGAGGTCAGATATCATGCCAATTGTAACTTTATTTACTTTTAATTATTTTTTATACACCGTGTCTACTTGACAAGGGGCAGTTCAAAATGATGAGCCATTTTATTATTGATTTGAATAGTTTGTAAAATAATTTTGAATTAAAATTACTGGCGTACCCTTATCTCCTGAACCAGAAGTTAAGTCTGATAAGCTTCCTAATAGATCAGTAATTTGACGTGGTGTGGTACCTTGAGTTTCCATTTTACCAACTAAATTACTATCCTTTTCCTTAATAAGCTTAATCATCGCTGCCTTTAATTCTTCACCACTTAAGTCCTTTAATGCGTTGTCAGAAAGATATTTTAGTTTTAATTCGTTTGGTGTTCCAACTAATCCTGAGGTATATGCTGGAGAAACAACAGGGTCAGCTAATTCCCAAATACCACCTTGTGGATCCTTGAATGCTCCATCTCCGTATACCATTACTTCTACGTTCTTGTTGAATACCTTATTTAATCTAGCTTGTACATCTAAAACTAATTCTTCACAGTTTCTTGGGAATAATTTAACAGAATTATCTGTAGCTAAATTTGAACCTAATAATCCGTATTTTTCATTATATCCTGAGCCATCTACAGATTCTGTTAGAATTTCATCTAAGCAATATACCTTCTTACAACCTGCATTAACTAAACGCTTCTTATTTCTCTTTCTTTCGTGAATGCTTGCAACGATAACACTATCAGTGTAATTTAAAATTGCTTTAGGATCATTTGCTAAAATAATTTCACATTCACATTCACATGCGTTCTTGTAAAATTCAATATAGTCTACACCTGTAAATTCATGTACTGTGTTAGGGAAAACCTTCTTAAATTCCTCTGCAGTAAATATATCTGTATATGGATTTACACCTGAATCAAAGAATACATCTGGATTAATAAGCTTGTTTCCTACCTCATCACCAGGATAAGATAATTGGATAACTAGCTTCTTTACACCTCTAGAAATACCCTTTAATAGCATTGAGAATCTATTTCTACTTAAAATAGGGAAAATTAAACCAACTGTGTCGTCACCAAATTTTGATTTAACATCCTTTGCAATTTGATCTGCAGTTGCATAATTTCCTTGAGAAATTCCTACTACAGCCTCTGTAATTGCTACTACATCTCTATCATTAATTTCTAAATTAGCCTCTTCAACACATTTTACAACTGAATCTACTACGATTGCAGCTAAATCATCGCCTCTTTTGATTATTGGAGTTCTTACTCCTCTTGAAATTGTTCCACTAAATTTCATTTAAATCACCATCCTATTTGATTTTATCAAAAAATGTGATATAAGTAAAGTATATATTTGTTATACTTGCTATAAGGAGTGCTTATAATGATAAACGATTTAAATTTACTAAAAATATTTTATACTATCGCAAACGAGGGAAATTTATCTAAGGCTTCTGTTAAGCTTAACATATCCCAGCCTGCGGTAAGCCAAAATTTAAAATTACTTGAACAGGAAATAGGATTTTCTTTATTTCACCGAACTAACAAGGGCGTTTTTTTAACAAACGAAGGGCAAGAAATTTATTCCTACTGTATTTCTATTTTTAAACAAGTAGAGATGCTAAATCAAGCATTACAGGATTTATCTACATTAGAGGCGGGTATTTTACATATCGGTGCATCTGATACTATTTGTAAGTATTATCTAATTGATATCTTAAAAAAATTTGAGGCTGAGTATCCAAAAATTAGATATCGAGTAACAAACTGTACTACAAGCGAATCATTAGATCTTTTAAAACAGCATCAGGTAGATGTAGCTTTTATTCACAATCCAATAGTAAATGATAATTTCTCTTATTATGATTGTATGCAGCTTGATGATGTTTTTGTTTGTGCATATGATTTTGATGCAAGCAAAATAAAAAAATTAAGTGATTTGAAAAATTATCGTATTCTTTTATTAGAGGAATCTAGCCATTCAAGAAAGCTTTTAGATAATAATTTATTAAAATATGATATTAAGCTAAAGCCTAAGTTTGAGCTTGCATCATTAGATTTATTAATTGAATTTTGTAAAAAGAACATGGGTATAATTTGTGTGTCTAAGCAATATATTAAAAATGAATTACAAAATAAAGAGCTAAAGATAATCGATATTGAGGAAAAGCTAGATTCAAGATTTATTTCTTTAGCTTATGATAAAAATTATTTATCAAATACAGCTAAAAAAATTATAGATTATATTAAATCATAAAAGAAAAATAGTCCAGGAAAACGCGGGAAAATCGCACTTTTTCTGGACTTTATTTATTGAAGCTTTTCAGTTCCTTTTCTAATAAGTATGAATTATTTATTACCTTTTTATTGGTCCAATGTGGTGGCATTAATGATAAATATTTACTATATGTAAAGCGTTCATCCATCAATATTGCAACACCCTTATCGGTATCTGTTCTTATAACTCTTCCTACCGCTTGTATTACCTTTGTGAAGCCTGGATAGGTATATGCATAATCAAATCCTTCATTATATTCCTCTTCAAAATAGTCCTTTAGTATATTGTTTTCATCACATACCATAGGTAACCCAACACCTACAATTATTACTCCACTAAGAGAATCTCCAATATAATCTATACCTTCTGAAAAGGCTCCTCCCATTACAAAGAATCCAACCTTTGTGTTTGTTGTATTTTGAAATTTATTAATAATTTCTTGTCTTTCCTTATCAGTTAAGCCGCTAGATTGAATTATAACCTCATAATTTGTATCATCAAGAACATCCGTTACCATATTCATATAGGCATATGATGGAAAAAATACTATATAATTACCTGGTTTTGAGTTTGTTAGTGTTTCTATAGCTTCAATTATTGAATCTATAGATTCCGTTCTATTTTTAAATTTAGTAGAAATGCTATTATTTATAATAATATCTAAATTTTCTGGATTAAATGGAGATAGAAGCTCTATATATTCTCCTTCTCCCTTTGTAAGTAGGTTTGTGTGATATTTAATTGGATATAGGGTTGCAGAAAAGAATACTATTCCATAAATAGAATTGTTAATGGTTTCAAGTAAGAAATCAGATGCATCTAAGCAATAATAATTGATTATTACATTATCATTTTCAATTTTAGCTATTGTTCTATGATTTGCTCCATAGCATTCACTAACTCTTAAGAAATCAGTTATTTTAAAATATATTTCTAAAATCTCGTCTTTATCTATTATTTTCTTATTTTCATCAAGTATTTGATCACATTTAGCTATTATCCCCTTTAAGGCTGAATATAACTCTAAATTTTGCATTGTATCACAATATGTGGCCTTTAATGCTAGATATTCTCTATACATATCAAAAGATTTTAAGGCTTCATTACATTCTTTTCTTATTGTAGGCTTAAATCCATTCAACTTCTTTCTAATTAATCTAATATCCGCCTCTGATAAGGCTGCAGAATACATTTCCTTACTTCTAGAAATTAAATTATGTGCCTCATCTACTAATACCTTAGGCTTATAGGTATCGTCCTCAAAATATCTTATTAAATGAGCCTTTGGATCAAATACATAATTATAATCTGCAATAACAATATCACAAAAATATGATAGATATAAGCTAAATTCAAAGGCACATATTGTGTGCTTATTTGAAATTTCAGTAATTAATTCGGCTGTATAAACATCATGATTTTTAAATATATCAAATGTAGCTGCCTTTAATCTATCAAAATATCCAATAGCAAATGGACATTCATCTGGGTTACAATTTTTTTGAGATGCATTACAGATTTTTCTTTTAGCTGTAATGTCTATTGTTTTTATTTTTAATCCTTTTTTACTTAGTAGCTCTATAGCCTTTACAGGAGCATTTTTTCCGCTTCCTTTGGCTGTTAAATAAAATAGCTTATCATTCTTTTTTAATGTTTTTAAGGCCGAAAATATTGTAGCAATAGTTTTGCCTATTCCTGTAGGGGCAATAGCGTATAATATATCCTTTTTTTGAAGTGCTTGATATACCGCTTTCATTAATTGATGCTGTCCTGGCCTTTTATTTTCAAAAGGAAAAGTAATTTCTTCTATTGTTTTTTCTTTATTTTTTTCACTTTCCTCTATTAATAAAAGCCAATTTACATATTCCTCTAGAATTCTAAATGTAAAATCCTCTAATTCATTAATCTCTGAAATTAAATCAAAGCTTTTTGTTTCATAATCAACAATACTAATATAGGTTAATCTCAAATGTATTTTACTAATATCATTTAGCAATGAATATAAATATCCATATATTTTTAATTGTGCTAAATGCTCCTTATGATAATCCTCTGTTATTTCATCTAAATCATGAGTAGTTGATTTAATTTCTTCTATAATTATTTCTTCATTTATATTTAAAACTCCATCAATAAATCCATGTAAAATATATGTATTTCCTAAATATTCTATTTCTTTTTTTACATATACCTCTTTTTTAGATTTTTCATTATATTTAGATTGATGATATCTATGAGCATTTGTACCAGCAGTTAAATCATGATTAGAGAAAAATTCTGTAGTAAGATTTCCGCTTTGGCATATAAAATAAGCTAATTCTTTTATTGCGATAGTCTTTGTCATTTTTTTCTCCTTTCATAACTAACGATAAGAAAAATCTACTGTATAAAACAATAGATTTTCTTTCTTTTTTTATTCTTCTGTTGTTGTTTCTACAGCTTCAGCTGCTTCAACAGCCTCTTCTTTTATTTCCTCTGGATCGTCCTCTCTAGCAACAACTGCGATAGTTGCGATAGATTGATTATCCTTTAATTTAACTAAAATTACACCTTGTGTATTTCTTCCTGTTTGAGAAATAGACGCAACATGCATACGAATTACAACACCCTTATCAGTTGTTATAATTAAATCATCGTTCTCAGATACGCTTGTTAAGCATGTTAAAACACCGTTTTTATCAGTCATATTCATTGTTTTAACACCTGAACCGCCTCTACCTTGTAGACGATATTCATCAGCTGTTGAACGCTTACCAAATCCCTTTGTAGAAACAACTAGGATTTCGTTCTTTTCTTCAGTTACAACGGCAGCACCAACAATATAATCCTCGTCCTCTAGTGACATACCGCGTACACCGGCACCTGATCTACCGATAACACGAACATCTGTTTCCTTAAATCTGATTGCCTTACCATTAGATGCACCTAAAACAATTTCTCTGTTTCCGTCTGTGCATTCAACCTGTAATAATTCATCGTTTTCATCTAAAGAAATTGCGATAATACCGCTTGTTCTAATGTTCTTGAATTGAGATAATTGAGTTCTCTTTACAGTACCGTTCTTAGTAACAAAGAATAAATATTTATTTTCGTCATCTAATGATTGTACTGGAGTTATTGCAGCTAATTGCTCATCCTCTTGCATTGATAGGATATTTACTAAAGGTATACCCTTAGCTGTTCTTGATGCCTCAGGAATATTATATCCCTTAATTGCATAAACTCTTCCCTTGTTTGTAAAGAATAATAGGTAGTCATGAGTTAATGTAGGAATTATCATTCTTACATCGTCATCTGAGTGAGTTTTAATACCACTCATTCCTACACCACCACGGCTTTGAGCTTTATATTCTGTTTGCTTCATTCTCTTAACATAGCCGCGATTTGTTACAGTAATAATAACATTTTCTCTCGGAATTAAATCTTCATTTTCAATGTTAATTTCAGATTCTAAAGAAATTTCAGATTTTCTTTCATCAGCATATTTATTCTTAATTTCAAGTAATTCTGCTTCAATAATTTCCTTCTTCTTATCTTCGTTTGATAGGATATCTCTACAATTATCACATACAGCAGTTAAATCCTTGTGCTCATTTAAAATCTTTTCTCTATTTAATCCAGATAATCTTCTTAATTGCATATCTAGGATAGCTTGAGCTTGAACATCATCTAGATTAAATCTAGCCATAAGCTTTTCCTTTTCAGTACCATCATTAGTATTTCTAATAATGTGAATTACCTCATCAATGTTATCTTGAGCAATAATTAAACCGTTTAAAATATGAATTCTAGCTAATGCCTTATCTAATTCAAATTGTGTTCTTCTTGTAATAACCTCAATTTGGTGCTTTAAATATACATCTAATGCTTGTTGTAATGTAATTGATACTGGCTTATTATCAACTAAGCAGATCATATTCATACCATAGCTTGATTGTAATTGAGTATATTTATATAAATTATTTAACATAACCTCAGGATTTACATCTTTACGTAATTCTACAACAATTTTTATACCCTTCATGCTTGATTCATCACGTAAATCAGTTATACCATCAACTATTTTTTCCTTAGCTACCTCAGCAATACGCTCAAGTAGTCTTGTTTTATTTAGCATATATGGAATTTCTGTAATAATAATTTCAGACTTTCCGTTTGATAAATATTCAACATGAGCCTTACTTCTAATAACAATTGAGCCGTTACCTGTAGTATAGGCCTTTTTTAAGCCTTCTCTACCTAAAATATAGCATCCCGTAGGGAAATCTGGGCCTGGAATATATTCCATAAGTTCTTCGCTTGTGATATTAGGGTTATGAATTAAGGCAATAACACCATCAATAACCTCTCCTAGGTTATGTGGTGGAATATTAGTTGCCATACCTACAGCAATACCAGTTGTACCATTTACAAGTAAATTTGGGAATCTTGCAGGTAAAACATCTGGTTCAGATTCAGTAGCATCATAGTTATCAGAGAAATTAACTGTATTTTTATCAATATCTCTTAGCATTTCCATAGAAATCTTTGATAATCTTGCCTCTGTATAACGCATCGCTGCGGCACCATCACCATCAATATTACCAAAGTTACCATGACCATCAACTAATGTATATCTATAGCTGAAATCTTGAGCCATACGAACCATTGCCTCATAAATAGATGAGTCACCATGTGGATGGTACTTACCCATTACATCACCAACGATACGAGCACTCTTTTTATGTGCTACATTTGAATAAATTTTTAATTCATTCATACCATATAAAATACGACGTTGAACTGGCTTTAAGCCATCTCTTGCATCTGGAAGTGCACGTGCAATAATAACACTCATCGCATAATTTAAAAAGGAAGTTTTTACTTTATTATTAATATCTAATTGTTCTATTTTATCACCTCTATGAGCCTCTAAAGCTTCTAAGAAGTCATTAGTTTTTGAATTATCTGCCATATTTATTACCTCCTTATTAAATGTCTAGATTATTTGCATAATGCGCATTTTCTTGAATAAATTTTTTACGAGGCTCAACCTCTTCACCCATTAGCATTTCAAATGTTTGGTCTGCAACTAATGCATCCTCAAGATGAACCTGAACTAATGTTCTTGTTGCCGGATCCATTGTTGTTTCCCATAATTGAGAAGGGTCCATTTCACCAAGACCTTTATATCTTTGAATATCAAATTTCTTATCTGGATATTCAGCCTTGATAGCCTCTAATTCTGCATCAGAATAAGCATATTTTAAAATCTTACCAGATTGTGCCTTATATAGCGGTGGCTTAGCTACATAGATATATCCTGCTTCAATTAATTCAGGCATAAATCTATAGAAGAATGTTAATAATAATATACAAATATGCTCACCATCTACGTCGGCATCGGTCATAATTACAATCTTATGATATCTAGCCTTTTCTAAATCAAATTCTTCACCAATACCTGTACCAATTGCTTGAATCATTGATAAAATTTCATTGTTTGATAATGCTCTTTCAAGTCTTACCTTTTGAACATTTAAAACCTTACCACGAAGTGGAAGAATAGCTTGGAATTCACTATTTCTACCTGATTTTGCAGAACCACCCGCAGAGTCACCCTCGACTATATACATTTCTGATTTTGAAGCATCCTTACTTCTACAATCAGATAGCTTACTACTTAATGTTAATCCATCTAATGGTGATTTTCTTCTTGTAAGCTCTCTTGCCTTACGTGCAGCAATTCTTGCACGAGAAGCAAGTAAGCTCTTTTCAATAATCATCTTACCATCCTTAGGATTTTCTGCTAAATATCTTTCTAAAGCCTCACCAAAGCATTGAGAAACGATAGCTCTTACCTCTGTATTACCTAGCTTGGTCTTTGTTTGACCTTCAAATTGAGGATCTGGATGCTTTACAGAAACGATAGCTGTTAAACCTTCTCTTACGTCCTCGTTATTTATTTCCTCGTCCTTTTTAAGAAGCTTTTGTTCTTCAGCATACTTCTTTAAGCAACGAGTTAAAGCCATACGGAATCCTTCCTCATGTGTTCCACCCTCATGAGTATTGATATTATTTGTAAATGAATAGATTGTAGTATTATATTCTTCGTTATATTGAATAGCTATTTCAATTTGAATATTATCCTTTTCAGCTTCACAATAAGCAATATTTTCACTTAATGTTTTCTTGCCTTTATTTAAGAATGAAACATATTCTTTAATACCACCCTCATAGTGATAATCATTTTCTATAACTTTTTCAGGGTCTCTAGAATCTTTAATAGAAATACGGATACCCTTGTTTAAAAAGGCTAATTGTTGAATTCTACTTCTTAATATTTCATAAGTATACGTTGTTGTTTCTGTAAAAATTTCAGCATCTGCCTTAAATGTTACAATAGAACCAGTGTGTGTAGACTCACCATGTTCTACTAAATCATCAACGATTTTTCCTCTTTCAAATTTTTGAGAATACATTTTGTTATTTCTATGTACAGTTACCTCTAACCATTCAGATAACGCATTAACTACAGACGCACCTACACCATGTAAACCACCTGATACCTTATATGAGCTACCATCAAACTTACCACCTGCATGAAGCACAGTAAAGATAGTTTCAACCGCTGGTCTTCCTGTTTTTGGATGTAAATCTACTGGCATACCACGACCATTATCAGATACTCTAATAACATCATCAGGTAAAATTTCAACAGAAATAGTATCTGCATATCCAGCTAAAGCTTCATCTATAGAGTTATCTACAATTTCCCAAACTAGATGATGTAATCCTCTTGGACCTGTTGAACCAATGTACATACCTGGACGTTTTCTTACTGCTTCTAGGCCTTCAAGTATTTGTATATTAGAAGCACTATAATTATTATTTTCCATACAACTATTCTCCTTTTTTACTATCTATTTCTACAATTAATGAATCTTTAATTAAATCCTTTGGTATTTCATTAATTGATGTCGTCGTTATAAACGTTTGTTTTGAGCTTTTTACATACTTTGTTAATCTTTCTATTCTATTAGTATCTAAAGCTGCAAAAACGTCATCTAAAAGCAAAATAGGCTCAATTCCTGTGATGTATTCCTTATACATCTTTATTGCCATTTTAATTGCAATACAAATCGTTCTAGATTGCCCTTCTGATGCATACTCTTCTGCAGTTTGTTTATTAATATAAATTTTAAAATCATCTCTATGAGTTCCTATATTAGTAACTTGAGTTAATATGTCTAATTTTTCCTTTTGATCAAATGATTTCTTTATATCATTATCATAAGTAGGAATATATTTTATTTTTATATTTTCAACATTTAATTCATTTGATATTTTTTCTAAAAATTCATTTATTTTATCTACAAATTCTACTCTACGCTTATAAATATCACCTGTAGCCTTCACAAGCTCATCAGTTATAATATTTAGCATGATTTTATCAATAGAATCTTGTTTTAAAATATTATTTCTTTCATTTAAAATTCTTTTATATCTAGATAAATTATTCAAATATTTTTTATCTAATAAAGAAATTTCTAAATCTAAAAATCTTCTTTTTTCAGCCTTACTACCATTTATCAAATAAATATCTAAGGGTGAAGATAATACAACAGATAAATTACCTATGAATTCTCCAGCCTTATTAATTTGTTGATTATTTATAAAATAATTTTTTTCTTTTTTAGAAACTACTACCTTATATTTATTTTTTTCATCAATTAAAGCTAAAGCAAAATCAGCCTTATTTTTAATTAACGCATCAATGTTAGTAGTTCTATGGCTTTTTGTGGTAGAACATAAATAAATAGCTTCTAATATAGAAGTTTTTCCGGTTGCGTTATCTCCACATAATATAACTAAAGAATTATTTGTTTCTAAATTAATTTCTTCAAATAATCTAAAGCCTTTTAATTGAATATTTTTAATCATTTAATATTATCCAATTAAAATTTCTTTTCCTAAAATAACAACCTTATCACCCTTGTAAAGCTTTTTTCCTCTTCTTTGTTCAGGCTCATTATTTACTAAAACCTCATTCTCTGCTAAGAAATATTTAGCTGCTCCTCCAGATGATATAAAATCTTCCATTTTTAGAAGCTGTTGTAATTCGATATATTCAGTTTTGATAATTACAGTTTTCATACTATCCCCTACCTTCTATATGATTATATCATATAGAAATGAATTTTTCAATTAAAATACCCATTTTTTCGTTTTTTATTGATAAAATGATGTCATATACCTTATTTTATAAAAAACTCATTTAAAAGCAAAATAAAAGCCTCTAACAATGTAGAGGCATTATAAATTATTCCATACGTACAGGTAAAATTAATTGAGTTAAATTAGCATCCTTATCTCCACGAATAATAAATGGTCTAATTTCACCTGATAAATTTAAAGAAATTTCAGTTGAAATAAAGCTTCTTAAGGCTTCAATTAAATAACGAGAAGAGAATCCAATATTGATAGGATTTGTAGTTTCAATTGATGTTGGTAATAATTCTTCCTTTGCATCACCAACAGATGCGTTATTTGTTGAAATTTCAACAGTTCTATCCTTTTTGATTGATAGCTTGATAATGCTATAAGTAATTTCCTTTTCTCTTTCCTTATCTCTAGGTGATAATAAAGAAACTCTCTCAACAGCATCAATTAATTCGTCCTTATTAAATTTTACAATAATAGGGAAGTCATTTGGAATTAATCTAGATGTATCAGGGAAATTACCATCTAATAATCTTGTTTGGAAGCAAATATTCTTATAAGCAATTAAAAGCTTATTGTTACTGAAATATAAAGAAATATTTCCATTATAGTTATCGATAGCCTTTAGCATATCATCAAGTGACTTGCTAGGAATTGTAATATTGAAATCCTTATATTCAGGAATTGTTATAATCTTTTGTGATAATCTAAATGAATCTGTTGCAGTTGCAATTAGCTTACCTGTTTGATGCTTAAAGTTAACACCTGTTAGAATTGGCTTTTTCTCAGTATTGGCTGTTGCGAATACAGTTTCCTTAATTACTGATTTTAAAACATCAGATTCTAATTCAAGTGGATTTTCTAAAGCGACGAAATCCATCTTAGGATAATCTAGAGGATCCATTACATGAAGCTTATATTCACCTCTATCAGCCTTAATGATTAATACCTTATCATCACTTAAATATAAATTAATTTTCTTTGAATTAATTTTCTTAATGATATCAATAAAGAATCTACCTGGTACAACTGTTTGACCTGTTTCATTAATAACTAATGATTTATCAGTAATATCAGCCTCTACAGAAATATCAGAATTACTAGTAGTTAAAAATAAGTCTGTTTCAGTAACATATAATTTAATACCAGTTAAAATTGGCATTGGTGATTTGCTTGGTAAGCCTCTTGAAACGATATTTAAATTTTCAAGTAAGATTTCGCGTTCAATTGTTAAATTCATAAGTCCCTCCGTATAAAAAATATAATAAGATTTATAATTATTATTATTAACTATGTGGAAATGTGGATAACTCCAAAAAATCTAGGTTTTATCATAATAATTATATCACAAATGATGTGGAAAACCAATAAAATATCCACATTAATTACACTTTTTTCAAAATAGCCTCGTAAGCTAATTTTAATTCTTCATTCTTTTCTAATTCAGCTTCTGTTTTTTTGCATCCGCTCATAATAGTAGTATGATCTCTACCATTCAAAATATCACCAATTTTTCCATAAGTTAATGAATATTTATTGTATAAAATATACATTGCAAGCTGTCTTGGGATAACATATTTAGCATTTCTAGATTTTCCACAGATATCGAAAACAGTAATACCGTACATATCAGCAATAACGCTTAACGCATTATCATAGCTTGCTACAGGCTTCTTATCCTTTATTAATATTTCTAAAGCCTCCTTAGCAAGTGCAATAGTTGGCTCTTGATTGTATAATTCAGCATATAATATAACTCTATTTAAAGCACCCTCAAGCTCTCTTACATTTTCAGTAAAGTTTTCAGCAATATATATTAAAACCTCATTTTGAATTGGCTTAGTTGTTGTTTCAGACATTTTTCTTTTTAAAATTAGAATTCTTTGTTCTAAATCTGGTTGATCTATATTTACTGTAACACCTCTTTGGAATCTAGATGTTAAACGATCCATGAAGCCATTAAGCTTAGAAGCAGGGCGATCTGATGTAATTATAATTTGCTTTTGATTATTATCTAATTCATTAAATAATTTGAAAAATTGTTGTTGAGTAGCATCCTTATTAGTAAGCATTTGAATATCATCAATTAATAATACATCAATATTTTCATATTTTTCTTCGAATGCTCTAAAATTATTATCTCTAGCTGCCTTATTGTAATCAGTTAAGAAATCATTTGCTTGAACATATAAAATATTTGCATCCATATTTCTATCAGAAATATAATTACCAATTGCTTGCATTAAATGTGTTTTACCTAAGCCAACACCACCGAAAATATAAAGAGGATTAAATGAAAATCCCGGATTTTCTGCAACCTTAAGGGCTGTTAAATAGCTTATTCTATTCGAATCTCCTACTACAAATGATTCAAAGGTATAATTTAAATTTAAATTATGAGTAGCAAGCTTTGTAATAGTTTTTTCAGGCTTAAATTCATCATCACAAATAAATTTAAATTTATATTTCTTTGTAGTAATACTATCTAATATTTCTTGGATATTTCTATAATGTGCATTATTAATTGTATGCTTAATGTACATACTTGGTACTATTACATATATACAATTATTTTCAAATTTTACAACCTTTTTTACATCACTAAATGTGTTTTCAAATGTTGTAGGAGCTAATCTTTTTTCTAAAGTTTCTTTAACTTTGTTCCATAAATCTTGATATTCTAACATTTTCTCACCTACATTTAAAAATTTATTTTTTAAATAATAAATATTATTTATTTGGTGTATTCAACATATATAATAAAAAAATACAAATTA
>JAZQVB010000133.1:0-9975 GCA_045631605.1 Anaeroplasma sp. | reverse complement strand
CGCGTATGGTAATATTATTGAAATTAATAGTGATGAAATTATAACTAATATTAATCCTAATGATATAAATCATTATGATAATTTTTTTATAGGTCATATTAGAAATAATGATGACTATGTATATGATAGAAATTCATTAGCGTATTTAGAGGGTAAGGCATATAAGCCTAAGCGTAACTTTGTTAATTCATTTAAGGGAAAATATAATTATCAGGTAGAGCTAATTAAGGAATGTAATGACGAAATTTTAGGATTTGTAAATAAGTATGCCTATAGCGAAGAAATTGATCCCTTAAAATGTGCCTTAAATCATTTTAATGAATTAGATTTATTTGGATTACTAATTAAAATAGATGGTAATATTCAAGCATTAAGCTTAGGTACAAAATATAATGATTTATTTATAACTCATTTCGAAAAGGCTAATACCCAATATTCTGGAATATACCAAATGATTAATTATTTAATTGCGAATAATTTAAATGTTAAATATATAAATCGTGAGGAGGATTTAGGCTTACCAGGCTTAAGAAAGGCTAAGCTTAGCTATAATCCTATTCATTTAAATAATTGTTATGGTGGATATTTTAAGGATGATTTTAATATTGAGCTAGCTAAGGCAACAATATCTGATTTACCAATTATTATGAATTTATGGAAAAATACATTTAATGATGATAATTATTCATATGAATATTTAAATAATTATTTCAATCAAAATAATACCTATATTGTTAAATTTAATAATACTATTGCTTCTCTTGCGATAGTTATGAATTATAATGATAAAAATTATTTATATGCCTTATGTACTGATGAGAATTATCAAGGCTTAGGATTTGCAAAAATGATAATAAATAAGGTATTAGAGGACTATAAAAATGTATTTTTAATAAGTGCTCATGATTGCTTAATTCCTTATTATAAAAAGCTAGACTTTAATACAAGAATTTGTTCGTATACAGATATAATAGCCAGTAAGCATGTAAATATAGATTATAAATCGGATAATAATATAAATAAATTATTAGAAATATATAATAATATTCAAGCTAATAAGCTATATAGGGATTACAAGGAATTTGAGAAAATATTATATATGGGTGATTATAAATATATTTATAATGAGGATTCATATGTAATATATTCAATTTTTAATAATACCCTTCAAATTGCTGAATGGGTTGGTAATATTGATTTAGCATATAAGGTGTTAGAAATTGAAGGCTATTCATCTTGTAGTATAACAGGAATTACAGGAAGCACAGAAAACTATATATTGGATAATAGTGATGATAACAGCTTTATTTTCGCTAATTTACTTTACAACTAAGACATTATTTTATGATAATGTCTTTTTCTTTTAAATAAAAAGAATACAATGGTTGCCCATTGTATTCTAAGGATAAGAGTATGAAAAATTTATGCAATTATTTCTGATTTTGTTATATTGGTAAATGTTGCGTTACAGTCCTTAGTGTAAAGACCAACCATATCATTTCCAAGTGGAGTAAATGTAGTACCAGTCATTGTATAGTACCCATCATTAATGAACACCTCAACGCTGTTTACATCTAAATATATTTCAAGCTTGATTTTACCATCAATTGGATCAATTTTAGCATATCTTTGACCATCCATCATAGTACCACAATTGCTTCTATCAAATACAACATATCTTCTAGAAGCATCATAATAAACCTTTGTTGAATAATTAGTCCCCTTAAATAATTCAATACCAGCTCTACCAGATGTTAGTCCTGCAACATTAATATCAACTGTAATTTTAGCACTTCTAGTATCAAATCCTGATAATATCATACTATCATTATCTAATGTTACTTGATTATGAGTTAATTGATCCTTAAGATAATTATTTATTTCTTTTACTGGCTTTTGATATATGTGATTATCCTTTAAAGTTAATTCACGTGGTAATGTCATTGCACCACACCATTGATCTTCTCTTGTTATATTAGGCTCACTCCAGCTTCTCATCCACGCAACCATAATTGTTCTTCCATCTGATGTTTGCATAGTCTGAGGTGCATAGAAAGAGAATCCCTTATCAAATTCCTCATATGTAGTAGATGTAGCTTGATAAAATTTTGATGTGTTTACTGATAAATTACCAACCATATAGACACAACTATCTGCGTTTTGACAGTCATATTCATAATCTGAACGTAATCCTTGTGGAGAACAAATCAAAATATCCTTATTATCAATTGTTACTAAATCAGGACATTCTAGAACACCTGAAATATCATTTCTTGAATATATATCATTCGTATATTCATAAGGTCCTGTAATATTATCTGATTTAAACATCGCTAAAGTAGCTTGACCATTCTTATTACCACAAATGATATAATAACTACCATCTCTTTTAAAGATTTTTGGATCTCTAAAATCATAATTAGATGCACCTGCAGGTAAATCATCACCATCAATTAATAATTCATCAAGTTTTTTATATGTAACTCCATCATATGAATATGCTAATCCTTGATTTTGATATTCAGTAACTGCAGTATAAGCAAGATAATGAATACCATTATCTACTATTGCAGTACCAGAAAAGCATCCGTTAGCATCATAACTCGTATCTGGTGCTAAGGCTACATCCTCAAGCTCCCATTTTATAAAATCCTTTGTTGTTTGGTGTCCCCAATGCATTGGTCCCCATACAGCATCATATGGATTATATTGATAAAATAAATGATATTTACCATTAAATTCACTGAAGCCATTTGGATCATTAATCCATCCAATTGGTGCAGTTAAATGATATTTATTTTTTAAATTTGTATTTACATACTGTGTGTTTTCCTTTATGTAATTATTTGCAGCCTCAATATATGATGAAACCTCAAATCTAATAGGTTCTTTTTCAGAACATGAAGCAACCGCAAATGATAATATACATAATGAAGCAACTGATATTAATCTTCTTTTTTTCATATATTACTTACTTTTCTTAAAAATTTTAGAAATTAATGAAGGCTTTTTAGTATTAATAATTACTACATTATCCTCATCTAAAGATTCAGTAACCTCTACTTCCTCATATTCATTATATGAAGGAGTAATTGCCTTAGTTGTAGTTGCGTTAAAGAATCTTGCAAATTCAGGCTTAATTGCTACATTAATAGTCTTGTTAGCTTTAATTTTAAATTGGTTTGTAGTCTTTAAAATTAAATTACCTTCAGCTACTGTACCATGAACATTTACAATATCACCTAATAATTCAATAATTTTAGTATTTAATGGTAATGAATATTCTTGATATTGAGAATATTTTTCATCACCCTCATAAACTAAATTTTCAGGTCTAATACCATAAACTAGCTTCTTTGATACATAGTTTTCTAATAATTCCATTTGGTCAGGTGTAATCTTAATTTTTAAATCTGAATTTTCTACATAGAAATATCCATCCTCATTTAATTCACCCTTAATGAAATTCATAGCTGGAGTACCAATAAATCCTGCAACAAACATATTATTAGGATTTTGGTAAATTTGATTTGGCTCACCAATTTGTTGAACGAAGCCATCCTTCATAACAACAATTCTATTAGCCATTGTCATAGCCTCTACCTGGTCATGTGTTACATAAATAGTAGTTGCCCCAACCTCTTCATGGATACGAACAATTTCAGCACGCATCGCTACACGTAACTTAGCATCTAGATTTGATAATGGCTCATCCATTAAGAAAACCTTAGGATTACGAACTATTGCACGTCCTAACGCAACACGTTGACGTTGACCACCAGACAATGCTTTTGGTCTTCTATCTAAATATGGAGTAAGCTTTAAAATTTTAGCTGCCGCACGTACACGCTTATCAATTTCTTCCTTTGGTACATGTCTTAGTTTTAATGCATATGCCATATTATTATATACTGTCATTTGAGGATATAATGCATATGATTGGAATACCATTGCAATATCTCTATCCTTAGGAGCTACATTATTCATACATTTATCATCAATGTAGAAATCACCTGAAGAAATTTCCTCTAGACCTGCAATCATACGAAGTGTAGTTGACTTACCACATCCTGATGGTCCTACGAATACGATAAATTCCTTATCCTTAATATCGATAGTAAAATCATGAACAGCATGAACTCCACCATCGTAAACCTTATTTACCTTAATTAACTTAACACTAGACATATTTACTCTCCTACACTTTCTACTTGAATTCTATTTCCCATAGCACTTATAGCACCATAATTTGTTGTCGTAAAAGCACCACATTTACATGCAAAACTCAATATTTCATTAAAATTAATATTACTATTTAATAATTTTTCTTTGCTAATATTTAAATCTAATAATTTAGTAATAAATCCACCAAAGAATGAATCACCAGCACCTGTTGTATCTACTGCCTTAACCTTATATCCAGGATGAGTTGCGATTAAACCATCTCTTGTATAAATCTCGGCACCATGTGCACCTTTCGTTAATAATATTAATTGCACATTACCTACAAATAAACTTTTAATTGCTTCATCTATGCAGCTATAACCTGTAATAAATTCAGCTTCATCATCACTAATTTTTAAAATATCTGCTTTTTTAGCGTATTCTTTAATTATATTCTTTAATTCATCATGATTTTCCCATAAATTTAATCTTACATTTGGATCAAAACAAATTAACGCATTACTTCTATTAGCCTTTTCAATTAAAGAATCATGTGCTGATCTAGATTCTTTAGTTTTTAATGCTACACTACCAAAATCTAATATATCATTAGAATTAATTTCAATATCCTTGAAATCATCTGCAGTAAAATATAAATCTGCTGCAGCCTTTCTAAAGAAAGAGAATTCTCTTTCTCCGTTATCTAAAAAACTAACAAATGCTAAAGATGTTTGATATTCATTAGATTTCTTAATAAATTTTGTATTTACATTATTAATTTTTAATGATTCAATTAAAAATTCACCAAATCCATCTGCACCTACCATAGAGGCATAAACCGTATTATGTCCATTTTTAGCTGCTTGAACACATACATTCGCTGGTGCCCCGCCAGGATTTTTTACAAATTCCTTAGTATCCTTAAGAGGTTGAATACCAACAGATTGAAAATCTATAATTAACTCGCCAATCGCAACTAGCTTATTCATAGAATTTAACCTCCTTAATATCTACAGAACATAAATTACTATAGAACGAGAATTTATTTTCAGGCATATCGTAAATTCTTGTTGTAAGAACGATAGAATCTCCTAAATATACAGAAATAATATTACCATCAATTAATACGTCAACATTTATATCCTCATTAGTTTTAAAGTTATAAGGAACTTCAATTTGTGCTGAGCCATATTTTGCAAAGTTTGTTGCGTTATTATAATAAATTAATTTATTATTTTTTGTATCAAATGAAATTAATAAATTACTTAATACATTATCAGCTGTCGTGTTAAAGCTTAATCCGAAATCACCAGTTAATTCCTTAACATTAGCTTTAAAATTAATTTTAGTTATATTATCTGATAATGCTTCTATACATGAAGCCTTTTTACTTACCTTATCAAATTTCAAATCAGAAATAGCTTTACCGTTATTTAATTTATATTCTACTTGAGTAGAAATTTTCTCATTTATGTTTGAAACAATAGTTGGCTTTAATTCACCATTTTCTTGTTGAATTAATTGGTGAGTAACTAAATTTCCACCCCAATCAAATCCACCAAAATCATATTCTCCAGCCTTTGTACCACACCAGCCAAAGATATATAAATTTCCATATCCCTTTTCAATACGAGCTGCATAGAAACCTTCACCATCAAAATAATCTACCTCTGGCTTAATCCAAGGGTCTGACAGATTCTTCTTATATCTGTAATGAGTAACACGATGATTACCTTGTTCTGAATAGCTTAAATAATAATATCCATTATATTGAATAAATGTAGGACATTCCATATTATATGATCCACTATCATTATTAAAGAATACACCACAATCTGTCCAAACTTTAAGATTTTTACTCTTATATTGCTTAATTACACCACGGTCATTTACTCTAGTTGTAATAAGCATATAATATGTTAATTCTTCATTTACATAATATACATAAGGATCTCTAAAATCATTATGACCACCATAGAATCCATCCTCAGGATGCTTAGTCCAGTGAATTTTATCAGTACTTGTTGCATGTTGAATTTTTTCAAAGTGCGGTAATCCACTATTCTTATAGCTATTATGACCTGTATAGAAGGCATGATATAATCCATTATTATCCTTAATTACAGACCCTGTACCTAATGCCATATCTTGAGAATATATATCATTTACATATGGAATTACTTCTCCATAATCCTTGTAATTTACAAAATCAGTTGTTGTCATTAATGCAAATGGGTGAAAACCTACTGTTGTATTTCTTCCATCCTGTAAATAGAAAATGTTCATTTCACCATTATCGTAAAATGGCATAACATCACCAACATATCCTACGACAGATTTAGGGTTAATATTCATTTCCATTTGATCTACCTCACCTTTTATAGCTAAATTTTCTTCTGAAGCACATGATGTTAGTGCTAAAAGTCCAACAGCTAAAAGTGATGATATCTTTTTAAATAACTTTTTCATATTTACACCTCTATTTCATTTACAATTAGACTTTTAATATCTCCTATTAATTCTAATGTATAATCTGAATCTAAATAAATTCTACTTGTAATAGATTCTTTACCTTCATCAATAAACAATTCAACGCTTGATGTATCAAGTAAAATTCTTAATTTCACATCGTTATAGTCGTTATTACTACGTCTATCACAATTACTCATTGTATTAGCATTATTTGTATTTAATGCTATATAGCCATTATGCTCAATCTCAAATGAACCATTATTACCTTTAAAAATAATTTTTTGATTTGGCTTAAGGGTAACATAAATATCTGATATTTTGCTAATAATTTCATTAGAATATTCATATGATTTCTTATAATAGTTCTTAATTGAATCTATTGGATATTGATATAATGTATCATTTTTAAATGACAATGTTCTAGGAACAGTAAACGCTCCTGCCCAATTATGACCAAGAACAGATGTAGGAATTTCTTTACCCCACATTTCCATCCAGCCAACCATTATAGGAGTATCATTGTTTGAAATGATTTGTGGCGCATAGAATGTATCCCCTTTATCAATTTCATCAATTTTGATTACATCCATCTTCTTATTTTCAAAATCAATATGACCTGCAATATAAATACTTGAATTAACATTTTTATAATTATTATCTACTGCCTTTACATTACAGCCAGATGCTAAAATAACATCAACACCATCTATATTTTTATATGATGGACATTCACCCATGTCTCCTAACTCATAAAATGGACCAATGTGAAAATCGTATTTAAAATTAGATAATTCATTACTCTTAAGTACGATAATAATACCCTTATTTTCATCAATTAGCTTACCACCAATTAATATATAATAATTACCATTAATATATATTGGATTAGGATCTCTAAAATCAAGTTTACTAATATTTTCAGGTAATGTATCATTATCAAATAATGATTTATCCTCTTTTATAAATTCAATACCATCTACTGAAGAAGCAACGTATTGAGTTTCTAATTTATAATTAGATGTTTCATAATGACGGGTATAAACCAAATTTAGCTTATCATTACAAGCAATCGCTCCACCGGAAAAACATCCAGACTCAACGGTTTGATCAGTAGGTGCTAAAGCTACAGGCGCATCATAATATTTAATTAAATCAGTTGATATAAAATGACCCCAATGCATTGGTCCCCATTTTGCTTCATATGGATAAAATTGATAGAATAAATGATATTCATCATTGAATTTTATTAGTCCATTCGGGTCATTCATCCAGCCTACTGGTGGCATCATATGATATTTTAATCTATATTTATTATCTATTTTGCCATTTTTAATTTTTTCATTTGCATTTTTTAATGTAAATTCCATAATACACCTCTAAATATATTAGGGTAAGGAGGGCAAAGCCCTCCGTTTCCCCAAATAATTATTGAACGTCTTGAGCTAAAATTTCGATATTTGAGAATTCGATTACTGCGCTGCCTAGGTTAGCATTTTCGCCTGAACCAAATTGCCATAATAATTCAAAATTCATATCAGCCATTAATGCTGCAGACATTGTAAATGAATATTCTTGTACTTCAGTTGTGAAGTTAACTGTTTGAGATAATCTTGGGTCCCATGTTCCACATGGATTTACGAAGAATGCACAAGAAATATTCTTATCAGCCTTAGCTGTGAATGTAACTGTATAAATCTTATCAGCTTCTAATAAGATCTTTTCAATATACATCTTATTATGCCAGTCAATTGTTGCAATCTTAGTCATTTCATAAACTAATTTAGAATCCTTAACATATAAATAACCTTCTGCAGATGCAGCATCATTATATGTACCGAAATCTAATGGACCAAATGAATAACCCTTAGATGTAACTGTCTTATCACCAGTAATGCTTTCAATCTTAATGTTAGATACTGTAACAACATCATTGCCTTGAGGAGTCTTTAATTCACCTAATTGTAATAAGATAACTAAATTATCCTTAGCAGAATCTAAAGTAAATGTATAATCAAATGTCTTACTTTCATCAGCAGCTAGCTCTAAGCCATATAAAGCACCAACACCCTTTTCAACATCACCACTATTGAAGCAGATTTCAAACTTATGACCATTAGTTGAATGAACATCTAAAGAAATCTTATACTTACCAGCAGCTAAATCCATACCTGGCTTAATGAATAATTTTGATTGCCAGCAGCCATTATCATCACTACCACGAGTAATATTTAATGTAGCTGAATTTTCAGTTGCTGAATGCTCACCAGCTGAATTATTATCGAAAGCACTATAAACAACACCTTCAGTTTGATAGTTGATTTGAGGAGTAATGTCAGTAAAAACATCTGTACCAACGCTTTCTTCTACGTTTACGCTAATCATATCGATTGTAAATGGACCAGTTAATAAACCAAATTGAAGCTCAACATACTTACCTTCGCCATCAGCTGTAAATGAATAACTTACTTCATTTGTACCAACAACGATGTCATGAGCATTACCATTAGCCATAACCTTACCAGCTACTGAAGATACAAACTTATAAGTTAACTTATAGTCTACACCTACTGTAGTTGCGATATTACCATCAAACTTAATGTGCCAATCTGTACCATTAGCTTGTTGAACATTTAATTGATAGTTACCCTTTACAAAATCAGCTGAACCTACAATACCCTCTTCAGTATTGAAGTATGAACCGAATGGAGCAATTTCACCATTTGCAAATTCATATTTCTTATATGAAACCTTTTCAGCTAATGCAGGATTAACAGCTAATTCAGCATATGCCTTAGCAATGTTACCAGCTTTATCCTTTACTTCATATTGAATTTCATAGTCACCAGTTTCAGTTGGTGTAACCTTACCATCAGTTACTGTTATTTCAGGTAATAAAGTTACTGTAATATTTTCAGAAATATCACCATCAGTCTCGTCTACTGCTACAAGACCATTTAATAAATCTACTGTTTCGTTTACTGAGCAAACGATATCTTGATTTCCAGAAATAACTGGAGCAATTTCATCCTTAGGAGCTTTTTCACCACAAGATGATACTGTTAATACCGCTAAAAGAGCAGCACCTAATAATAAACTTTTTTTCATATTTTTCTCCTTTTTTTTCATTCGGATTTTACATTGCCATATTCATCAATGTAATCATCCTCTTTTTCTTGTTTTGTTAATTCTACAACAGTTGTATTTAACGCTTTCGCCTTAAGTTTTAAAAAGTTTTGGTAGGTTAATGGTGTAATACATAGTGGTATAAAATATAATCCTAAAATATATATTACTGGAACCATTGAACTTATAATTAAATATCCTATTACTATAATTAAT
>JAZQVB010000132.1:0-14208 GCA_045631605.1 Anaeroplasma sp. | reverse complement strand
TCCTTACTATATTTTGCTTTTCTACTCATAAAAAAATACCTCCAAAGTAGACTTAATAATCTCGAGGTCATAAATCCTATAGTTGGATTACAATTCCTTTTAATTATTTTCTTTGTCTACTTTGGAAGTATCATATCACATATCAATTTGCTAAGTTCTATTTTTTATATTGTTTTAACAGCCTTTACAATTTCTTCAACTGCTTCTTCTAAAGTTAATTCAACCTTTTCCATAGTATGTCTATTCTTAAATTCAACAATACCTTCAGCTGATCTCTTGCCACATACAACCATATATGGAATACCGATTAATTCCCAATCCTTAAACTTAAAGCCTGGCTTTGCGTTTCTATCATCAAGAACAACCTCAATACGTTGTTGCTTTAGCATTTCATACATTTTTAAAGTAATTTCCTTTTGTGCCTCATCATTGTAATTGATTGGTACAATTACTGCATGATATGGAGCAACATTAAGTGGCCACTTAATACCAAACTCATCATGATATTGTTCAACAATTGATTGTAATGTTCTTGTAACACCAATACCATAACAACCCATTACCATTGGTACATTCTTACCACTTTCATTTACATAGGTACACTTCATTGCTTCACTATACTTAGTTTGAAGCTTAAAGATTTGGCCAACCTCAATACCTCTATTTTGGTTCATTGGCTTACCACATACTGGACATAGGTCACCTGCACGTGCATTCTTAATATCACATACAGTACCAGTAAAATCTCTGCCGAAGCATGCGTTAATGTAGTGATAATCACGTTCATTAGCACCGATTACAACATTAACCATGTTAGCAACCTCAGAGTCAACATAAATATCACAATTTAAATCCTTAGGTCCACAGAAGCCGTGAGCTGAGCCTAAAGCTGTAATTTCATCTGGTCTAGCTAATTCTAAATAATTTTCATTTGAATCACATGCGTTAACAAGCTTAACCTCATTAACCTCTCTATCACCACGTACGATTGCAGCAACAAACTTATTATTTACATAATCATGATAAATAATTGTTTTAGCAGTCTTTGAAGCATCTATTCCTAGGAATGTAGAAATTTCTTCAATACTCTTCTGGTTTGGAGTATGAACCTTTTCTAAGGCTAATGATTCGCTATTATCCTTTTCAGCCTCTAAAATAGTAGCCTTTTCAACGTCTGCCGCATAACCACAAGCATCGCAATATACTATTTCAGATTCACCGATATCAGATAAAGCCATGAATTGGTGAGAGCCATTACCACCAATATTACCTGTATCAGCTAATACTGCTTGATAATGAAGACCTAATCTAGAGAAAATTCTAGAATATGTATCATACATATTTTGGTATGATTCCTCAAGGCCTGCCTCATCCTTATCAAATGAATAAGCATCCTTCATAATGAATTCTCTACCACGCATTAAACCAAATCTTGGTCTAACCTCATCACGGTATTTAGTTTGAATTTGGTATAGGTTTACTGGTAATCCCTTAGAGCTCTTAATTAAATCTCTAGCCATAGCTGTGAATACCTCTTCATGAGTTGGACCTAAACAGAATTCACGCTCATGACGGTCAGTAAATCTCATTAATTCAGGACCATACTTATACCAACGTCCTGATTCCTCCCATAATTCCTTTGGTTGAAGCGCTGAGCATAGAATTTCAATTCCTCCAGCAGCATCCATTTCTTCTCTAATAATAGTTTCTATTTTATTTAAAACTCTTAAGCCAAACGGTAAATAATTATAAACTCCTGCAACCTCATTTTTAATCATTCCCGCTCTTAATAAAAGTACGTGTGAAGCAATCTTAGCTTCATTAGGTGCTTCCTTAAGAGTTGATATCAACATTCTACTTGCTTTCATAAAAATCATCCTTTCACAAAATTCCTAAAGAATTATACCACACTTTTATATATAAATCTATTAAATCGTATTTTTTTTATAATTTTAATTATAAATCTTTGAATTTTGCATAATAATATAATATAATTATAATACCTGAGTATTTTCGCATTAGAGAATTTAAGAAGGAGGTCACTATGGACAAAATTAAAAACCGTTCCGAAATAGGAATTTTCGCTTTAGGTGGCTTAGGCGAAGTTGGTAAGAACATGTACGTTATCGATTACTTAGAACAATTGTTTATAATTGATTCTGGTATCTTATTCCCAGATAGTCACTTATTAGGCGTAGATTATGTTATACCTGATTACACATATTTAGTAGAAAACGAACATAAAATTGTTGGCTTATTTATAACTCATGGTCATGAAGACCATATCGGTGGTATTCCATTTTTACTTAAGAAGGTTAGAATACCTAAAATATTTGCTGCAGGAGTTACTGTAGATTTAATCGAAAATAAATTAGAGGATTATCCAGATCTTCTATCTAAAACACAAATTGTTGAATTTAAAAGCCATTTCGTATTTAATTTTAAGGATGTTGAGGTTTCTTTTATTCGTTTAAATCACTCAATTCCTGATTCATTTGGTATTGTATTTAAAACACCGCTAGGCTCTATTTTACATACTGGTGACTTTAAATTAGATTTAACACCTGTTGGTCCTGCTGCTGAATATGACAAATTAACTAAGCTAGGTAGTGAGGGATTATTATGCCTATTATCTGACTCTACTAATGCCTTAAGAGATGGATTCACTGAATCAGAAAGAAAGATTGGCTCTTCTATTAAGGAATTATTTGCTAAGGTTAATGAAAGAATTATCGTTGCGACATTCGCATCTAACATGTATAGAGTTCAACAAATTGTTGAGGCTTGTATTGATTCAAATAGAAAAATAGCTATCTTTGGTCGTTCAATGGAAAAGACTATCGAGGTTGGTCAACAAATAGGATATATCAAGGCTCCTAAGGGTACTATAATTGATTCAAGCGAAATTAATAACTATAAGCCTAATGAGCTATGCCTATTATGTACTGGATCTCAAGGTGAGCCTCTTGCAGCTCTTTCTAGGGTTGCTAACGGAACACACCGTACAATCAAGCTTATTCCAAGCGATACAATCATCTTCTCCTCTTCTCCTATTCCAGGAAACCAAGAGGGTGTAAATAAAACTATTAACCAATTATTCAAGCACGGTGCTGAGGTTGTCACACATTCGCCTATCACAGATACTCATACAACAGGTCATGCTTCACAAGGTGAATTAAAGCTAATGCTTACTCTTTTAAAGCCTAAATACTTTATTCCTGTTCACGGCGAATATCGTATGCAAAGGGTTCATGCTGATTTAGCTATCGAAACTGGTGTAGAGCCTGAAAATACATTCGTATTAGAAAACGGCGAGGTTGTCGCAATCAATGAGCGTGGAGCTCGAGTTGCTGGACGTGTTCACGCCGGTGAGGTTTATATTGATAGCATTGGTATCGGAGATATCTCAAGCTCAATCATCAGAGAAAGAAAAATGCTTTCTGATGATGGATTATTCGCTTTAATTATTACAATTGATACAAAGGCTAAAACTATTCCAATTGAGCCTCAGGTAGTATCTAGAGGCTTCATCTATATGAAGGATAGTGAGGAATTAACTAAATCATTTGTAGAGGCTACTAAGGCATATTTATTAAGTCAAATGCAAGATGCTAAAGCAATTAATCTTCTTACATTAAAATATGGCTTAACTGAGGAATTAAATAATATCATTTATAAAAAGACTGATAGAAAGCCAATGGTTATTCCAATTTTCATGGATATAGCTCCACAAATAGTATTATAATTAAAAGGGATGCGCGCATCCCTTTTTCATTTACTACAATTACAGCACATATTACAATTACCTGAATGATTAACACCAAAATAATTAGCTATTTTCTGGTGTATACATTTTTTACCTATACATAGCTTAATCATTTCATCCATCTTATTAATTCTATCAATTTTAACTCTTCTAAGCTCGCTACTGCTGAGCTTTTTATTTTCTATATTATTTATAAAAAATTCAATAGTTTTTATATCATTAAGATTGAATAATACTACAGCCCTTGCGTATTTACCATCTCTTGATGCTCTACCTGTTTGCTGAGAAAAATCCTCAATGCTTTGAGGTAAATCATACTCGATAACTAATCTAATATTAGGAATATCTATTCCCATACCAAAGGCATTAGTACAAATAATTATATTACATTCATCCTTAGTAAATTTATTTTGAACAATTATCTTTTCCTCAGATGGTAGCTGACCATGATAGATAACAGATTTAATATTATTATCCTTAAGTATTCGATTCACATGAATACAATTTTTAACAGTTAAGCAATAAATAATTGTTTTTTCATTATTATTTAATAATTGTATTAATGATTTATCCTTATTATTAGTCTTTACTACATCATAATAAATATTTTTTCTATCACAATCGCCTATTACTATTAATGGATTATTTAAATTTAAAATAGCTTCTATTTTATCTATTGTTTTATTAGTTGCGGTAGCTGTTAAGGCTAATATAGGCGGTCTTCTATCTAATAGATTAATGAAGTCATTAACCTCACCTAACGCATAACGAAAATCTTCACTCCACAAAAGAGTATGAGCCTCATCACATACAACTAAATCAACTTTTACTCTCTTTATTATCTCTTTAAATTTATTTGTCTTAAGCCTTTCGGCAGATACATATAATAGCTTAACATTTCCCTTTAATATCTTATTATATATACTATTTTGTTCAAATTGATCCTGTAACGAATTAATATATTCAGCCTTAATAAAATACTTCTTTAAAATTCTTACCTGGTCCTGCATAAGAGAAATTAGAGGTGTAATAACTATAGTAATACCATCAAATATTAGGCTTGGTATTTGAAATGTAATAGATTTACCATATCCGGTAGGTAATAGCCCTATTGTATCATTACCCTGTAATACAGAATCTACTATCCTTTCCTGCTCATCCTTTAGCCTATTATATCCAAAATATTCCTTTAATATTGCATTCTTATCCATAGCATCACCCATTTATATTTTACTTAAATAGGTGATTTAAACAATGATAATCATACTAGATATAAAATCAAATTTAATAAAGAAATATTATTATTTTTTATTTATTTTTTCTAAAGCTTTAATATGTTAATAAACTCTATTTCATCTAATGAAATAAATACATTTTTCTCATCTGTTTGTAAATTAATTCCATTTTTATCGCAGGATAAAACTAATCCTTCATATTTATTAGCTTTTGTATATATTTCAGCAACTACACGAATACGATAATAAAGCATTGCCTCTATATCATCTAATCTATATTTAGCTTTATCCTTAGCTGTTTTATTTCTAGAATCAAATACCTCCTGATTACTAGTAGCCTCTACCTTGTCATTAACACTATCAATAAATAATAAAGGGTCGTTCATATTATCACCTATAATAATATATGAACAACCCTTATTTATTATACTATAAAGTATTAACCCATGCCTTCAATTTCTCAAGAGGCATAAATCCTTCAGCTCTACCAACTAGCTTACCTTCCTTGAACGCTATAAGAGTAGGTATTGAGCGAATATTGAATATTTGAGCAATTGCTTCCTCATCATCAACATTAACCTTACCAACCTTAACACCTGTTTGTGCATTAAATTGCTCTAAAACAGGTCCTAGCATACGACATGGACCACACCATGTTGCCCAAAAGTCAACAATAACAACCTCTTGTTGATTAATAAAATCCTTAAAGACCTCGCTTGTAATTTTCTCAACTGCCATTACTTTTTTCCTCCATATTCTCTATGCTTTACATCAATATCATTGACATCAATATTATCAATGAAATTTTCACCCTTCATATTTTCAGGCTCATGATCGATAACAATATCGTCATTTAATTGTTCTGAAGCTAAAAACAGCATAATTGCCGCGCAATTAGATAAATTTAGGCTTCTAACCTTATCTGTTGTAGGAATTCTATAACAGTCATCTAAATTATCCTTTAAAATATCGTAGGCAATTCCTGAAGATTCAGCACCAAAAACTAAATAAACATTTTCATCGCCAGATTCCTTAAAATCTATAGTTGATGGGCTTTTATGACCATATCTAGTCATAAAATAAAATTTACCACTATTTTTTTCTTTAAAATCATCCCAATTTTCATAAACTGTAAAATCAATATATTCATAATAATCCATACAGCTTCTTTTTAGTTTAGATTCCTCAAGTGAAAATCCAATAGGCTTAATTAGGTGTAGTTTAGCATTAAAGCCTACACAGCTACGCATAATATTACCTGTATTTTGAGGGATTTCTGGATGATATAATACAACATTAATTTTCATAATAACCTCTTAATTATTCACATTGCTCTCCAGTCAATGTGTACTCATCATAATCTAATATTTTAACATTTACTCTTTGGCCTAAATTAAGCTCATATCTAGCAGCAACATAGATACAGCCATCAATCTCATCAGGGGCATACGCATCTGATCTAGCTATATACATAAATGCTTCCTCATCATAGCCAATAATAAAGGCATCCTTAATAATTTGACCAACCATAGCCTTATTCTTCTTTAAGGCTATTTTTTGTTGAGCCTTCATAACACGCTCATATCTTTGATTTTTGACATCCTCAGGAATAATATTAGGATATTCACAAGCCTTTGTACCCTCCTCTAATGAGAATGTAAATGCTCCTAATCTATCAAATTCTACACAATTGATAAAATCAATTAAATTATCAATATCCTTTTCCTCTTCATAAGGGAAACCAACAATTAATGTAGTTCTGATAGTTGCGTTAGGAATATTTGACTTAATCTTATCAAATAGCTTAAGCATATATTCTCTATTTCCTCTTCTATGCATTTTAGATAATAACTTATCCTCGCTATGCTGAATAGGAATATCAAAATATGGCATAATCTTAGGATTATTCTTTATAAGCTCAATTAGCTCATCTGTAACAATGTCAGGATATAAATATAATAATCTAATCTTAAAATCGCCTTCAATCTTTAAAAGTTCATTTAATAAATCACAGATTGCAAGCTTATTATAGATATCATCACCATATCTAGTTGTATCCTGTGAAATTATATTTATTTCGTATATACCATCATTAACATGCATCTTAACCTCTTCAACAATTGATTCAATTGCTCTACTCTTTAAATCACCTCTAATAAGTGGAATAGCACAGAACGCACATCTATTAAGACAGCCCTCAGATATTTTTACATATCTCATATAATTAGGAGTTGAATAAATTCTTTGAAGTGGCGAGAATTCAGTTGTTAGCTTGTAGTCAGATTTTAAAACATCATTAATAATATTAGCTAGATTACGATATTCATCTATTGATATAAATCTATCTACCTCTGGAAGTATAGATAATAGCTCATCCTTATAGCGTTGTGATAAGCAACCACAAACGATAAGCTTAGCGCCTTCCTTTTTATAATCAGCAGCCTCAAGGATAGTATCAATAGCCTCCTTACGTGCTGATTCAATAAAGGCACATGTATTAATTAATATAATATCTGCCTCTTCAATATTATCACATAATGTCATTTTTTCCTTACATACGCCTAAAATCATTTCAGTATCAACCTGATTTTTAGCGCATCCAAGACTTAAAACAAAAATTTTCATTTAATCACCTACATAAATAAGAATACCGCAAAAACAGCTAATAAAGAAATAAATATAATTAGGATTGTTGATAGCATACCCTTATATTTCTTTAATACTCCATATAATAAGGCTAATACAACAGGAGCATACAATGCAATAAATAAGCTATATCCATTAATTTTATTAGTAAAATCAATAGGCATAAATGCTGAAATAACTGCAACAGCAAAAATTGATACTGCTGAAATCAGCATTGCTAGAAGCATTGCATTAAAGGCTGTTAATGCCTTATGTGTTCTTAAAGCACCTTTTTTAATTTCATCCTTCTTAACCATTAATACGCTAAGCTTAATATCCTGCTTAACTGTTAATAATGGCTTAGTTGGAGCGATATTTATAAATAATAAATCATCTAAACGATCTAATGTCTTAGAAGACTTATAATTTAAAACAAGATTCATAATTATAGATAGGAAGAATCCTAAAAGCATTGAAATTAGGATAGGAATATTAGTAAATATTTCAAAAATATAATTTGAAATAGTATTAATTTGCTCATTATCAATGTTTGCAAATACAATTCCTAATATTATATACGCAGCAATTAGAAGCAGGCTTACTATTGATACAAAGATATTGAATCCAGCAAATCTTTTTACCTTAGCACATTTCCTCTTTAATACATTTATGTCATCAATAGACATTTCTGATGTGTTTTCAATTGGAGCATCTCCAGATATATCATCTAAAGCATTATTAGGATCAAATGCGTCCTCAGGCTCATCATCTATTATTTCTTCACCTGTTAAAGGATTATATCTAACCTCTTTTTCCTTAACACCAGAATTTTCTGTATATAATTTAATAATTTTATCAGACATAAAGTCCTGACAAATATATGTACCACAATATGCTTTATCAAATTCATATTCATAGAATGCGTATTTCTTCTTTAAAATTATATGTCCCCATCTATATAATGTAACAAATTCTATATAGCATAAATAAAGCTTTCTTGAAAACTCAGATAAGAAATCTACTGATAATGCATAGATTTTCTTAGTTGCAATCATCTTTTTGTACTTTAAATTTTTAGCATTTAATTCATCTAATTTAACAAATAAATCCTTAGCAGCCTTATTCATTGGTAAATATTTATTATAATTATCTATTAACCACCAATAGAATGTATCATATAATATTTTTTCTAAATACTCATCAGAGCATTCATCAATTTTCTTTAAATATTTACAGAATTTAAAGACTGGATTTATTTCCATACTCATTTCTACAGCTTCCTTGAAGCCTACCTTATGAGCAATAAATAGCTGATTATTTATATCCTTACTAATTTTAGTTGCCCTACGGAAGCATTCCTCATTGGCAATAGCAACAAATGATATTTTACCATTTATGCTATCTGTAAGTTCAAAATCAAAATAAGAATCTAAATACGCCTTTGTAAATGGCAAATAGCAATATTTTTCAATATAAAATGATTCAGCTAAAAGCTTAGGATTATTTTCTATTTGAGCATATGTCTTAGTAATTCCATAATCCTCCATAAATGCATACAATGCATTATCTACAGTATCAGGATTTTTCTTTAACTCCTCTAAATATTCTTTAAATGTAAGCTCATAGCCGTTAATAACTACTCGCTTATTACCTGTAAAAGCGAAAATTATAAAGGTAAGAGCATTATTCTTATACTTTGATGAATATAAAATAGAAGCTATTCTTTTATTAAATTTTTTATTCCTCTTGCATCTATTAGCAAATCTTATTAATTCCTTAGTTCTAGAGAAAATATCATCCATACCGCCATAAAAGTCCCTAATATATTGCTCCGCAAGCTCCTCTAGGCTATAGCATTCTATTCCCATAAATTTATATGGCTTCATTTTCATATAAGCTCCTCCCTTCTATAGATTATCGCTATCAAGTATTATTGTAACTGGTCCATCATTAATTAAGCTAATTTTCATATCTGCCCCAAAAACACCCTTTTCGACATTTATTCCTGTGGCAGCTAATTTATTACAAAATTCTAAATATCTTAAATTAGCTATATCATATTTCATTGCCTCAGTAAAGGATGGACGATTTCCGTGCTTACAATCAGCATATAGTGTGAATTGAGAAATAGCTAAAATCTCACCATTAACATCTGATAGGCTCTTATTCATTTTACCTGCTTCATCCTCAAATATTCTTAAGCCTAAAACCTTTTTAAGCATTTTTTCCTCTATTTGAATAGTATCATCATTTCTATAGCCGATAAATAATAGAAATCCTTTATTAATTTTTCCAGTAACCACACCATCAACAGTGCAGGCTGCTTCCTTTACTCTTTGTACAACTATTTTCATAAATTTTCTCTTTCGATATTAAATATGTATTTTACCTTTTTAAGATTAATAATCATTTTTTCAAGCTCTAAAAGCCCAGATGTCATTACCTTAAGCTTAACTACAGTTTCAAGCTTTTGATTATTATTAGCTGAAATAGCTAATATTGACATATTACTTGCAGATACAGTATTCATAATATCAACAAGTAAATTAATGTTTGTTGAAGCCTCAATTTTAATTGAAACTGGATATTTTCTTCCAGGATCAGTTGCCCAAGTAAGTGGAATTAATCTTTCAGGATGGAAGGATTTAGCATTTTTACATCCAACATGATGTACAACAATACCATTACCCTTTGTAACATAACCCATAATTTCATCTCCAGGGATAGGATTACAGCAGCTTCCTAGCTTTAGCTGAGGATTAGATAATCCCTCAACAACAACTCCTGTTTCACTATTTGTAGTTAAAATTCTTTGGTTACGCTCGATTTGGCGATTAATAGCCTCCTCAGCAACCTTTGCTGCAGGAGCATCACCAATATATTTACTTAATACTGTTTTAGGAGATAAATTAGATTTAGCAACCTCTAAATATAAATCCTCAACAGTCTTAATGTTATTTTTTGAAAATGTTTTATATACAAATTCATCATTTAAATCATAGCTTGTTACCTTGTTTAAATGGAATTCCTCATCTAGCATTTGCTTACCATGTAAAATTAATACATCTCTGTTTTGCTTATTTAAGAAGCTCTTAATCTTATGCTTTGCATGAGATGTCTTAGCTATCTTAAGCCAGTTTTCAGATGGTCCAAATGAATTTTTATTTGTTCTAATTGAAATTAAATCCCCAGTTTGCAGCTCATATGTTAAAGGTACAATATGGTTATTTACAGTAGCGCCAACCATCTTATTTCCGACATTTGTATGAATCTTATATGCAAAGTCGATAGGTGTAGCACCACGTGGTAAATCTATTACATCACCAGTAGGGGTATAAACATAAACATTTGTATTTAAAATATCCTCCTTAACTGCGGCTACATACTCAGATGCATCCTCAGTTTTTTCTTCCTCAGAGAATTTTAATAAATCACCATACCACTTAAGCTTTTGAGCAATTTCGTATTGCTCCTTTTCCTTAGAATATTCAACATTCTCCTTATAAGCCCAGTGTGCTGCGATACCATATTCAGCAATCTCATCCATTTCTTCTGTACGAATTTGAACCTCGAATGTAAATCCGTCCTCACTGATTACAGTTGTATGTAATGATTGATATAGATTTGGCTTAGGTACAGCAATATAGTCCTTAAATCTCTTTGGAACTGGTGTATATTGGGCATGAATTAAGCCTAAAACCTGATAGCATTCGCTTACAGTATTTACAATAATACGAATTGCTAGAATATCATAAATATCCTTGAAATCCTTATTTTGATTAACCATTTTCTTATAAATACTATAAATGTTTTTAATTCTACCTTTGATTTTATATTCAATCTTTTGATCATCTAATATCTTTTGAATTTCAACAATTGTATGATCAACATTCTTCATTCTTGTTGAATCCTCAGCCTCAATTTGAGACGCAATTTTATTATATGTAGCATTATCAACATATCTAAGCGCAGTATCCTCAAGCTCTGCCTTAATACGGAACATACCGAGCTTGTGAGCAAGTGGTGCATAAATTTCTAATGTTTCCTTAGCAATTCTTGCCTTCTTCTCTTCAGGCAGCGCACCAAGCGTTCTAATGTTATGTAATCTATCCGCAAGCTTAACGACAATAACACGAATATCCTTAGCCATAGCTAATAGCATATGCTGATGATTTTGAGCCTGCTTTTGCTCAAGTGAAGCGAATGTTAATTGATCAAGCTTAGTAACACCATCAACTAATTCTGCAACATCTTCTGAAAACTCAGCAGCAAGCTCCTCCTTTGTTACAGGTGTATCCTCAACAACATCATGAAGCAAGCCTGCACAAATAGTGTCAGGACCAACATGAAGCGTAGCTAATATACACGCAACATTAAGAGGGTGAATGATGTATGGCTCTCCACTTTTTCTGAATTGCCCTTCGTGAAGCCCATAGGCTCTATCATACGCCTTTTTTATTAAATTCAAAGATTTTTCATTACGAATGTATGTAGTTACTATACCTAGTAAATCCTCATACCTTTTGTAAGTCATAATAACATCTCCCTAATATGAAAAATTATTCTCCTTCATATTCAACTAATGTGAATACATCATAATCACGTAGTACTTCTCTACCCTTTAAATCAATTAAATCAATTACGAATGCCATACCAACAACAGTAGCTCCTGCCTTTTCGCATAAATGTGCAGCAGCAAGCGCAGTACCACCAGTAGCTAATAGGTCATCAACAATAACAACCTTATCTCCTGGCTTTAGTGAATCAGCATGAATGCATAACGTATTTGAACCATACTCCAAATTATATGATTCTGTGATTTGAGCACGTGGCAGCTTACCAGGCTTACGAATAGACACGAAGCCTAATCCTAAATCCTTAGCTGTTGGGCATCCGAAAATAAATCCTCTAGCCTCAGGTCCAGCAATTACTGTAGCTCCCTTAGACTTAGCAAACTCCTTAATTTGATTAACAGCGTATGAAAAAGATTCTGCGTTTTCAATAAGCGGAGTTATATCTCTAAATATGATACCCTTCTTAGGGAAATCCTCTATACTTGCAATATAATTTTTTAAATCCATAAAAATACCTCCAAAATAGTAATTTACTTAATAATTATATCATATAATTATTTGATGAAAAAGTAAGAAAGTTAATTTTAAGGAGAAATTATGGCAAAAAATATAAAAAAGCTCCAAATAATACTAGCAATGTCAATATTAATTAAGATTTTAGGGCTAACCTACAAGGTCGCAATAACAAGAATTGTAGGATTAGAGGGTATGAGATTAATATCTATGATATTACCCATCATTTCCTTATGCCTTTCCCTATCATCATTTTCTATTCAATCTGTTTGTAATCAAAACATTTCCTTAAATATTACTAATCAAAAATATCGTGTATCAACCATCATGCTTTCTTGCTTGAAAATAACAGTTATAGCCTCATCAATTATTGCAATTTTAATGCTAATTTCATTCCCAATTTATAAAAAAATCTACCAGGAATCCTTCATTTATTACCCCTTAGTTATTTGTATTCCATTAATATATTTGTCTAATATTTCTGGTGTAATGAAGGGCTATTTAGAAGCAAATAACTTATTTAATATAACCTATCTTTCTAACCTAATTGAATCACTTTTCAAGCTAGCTATAACAATAATTTTATTAATTATATTTAAAAATTATTCCATCAAAATTAAGGTTTTATTTATATTTTTAGGTTTAAGCCTATCAGAGGTTTCCTCTATGCTTTTTTTATTTTTTAAAATAAAAAGAGGCAAGAAAATTAATATAAACGCACCTACAAACAGCTACGAAAAGAAAATATTTAAGCAAGCACTTCCTCTTACCCTAGAATCAATTTTACATACCGCATCAGGCTATATAACACCATTTATTTTCTATTATTCTGCAAGCTATAATGGAGTTAATTTTCTATCTTCAACAACCTATTACACGCTTGTTACAGCATACGCAATACCACTATTAATCAATGGTGAATTTACTACGCTAACTATAACGAAGCTACTATTTCCTAATGTAACAAAGTATAGAAATTCTCCTAATGATATAAACAAAATTATTGATTCAGCAATATCCTTAACATTAATATTTTCAGTTGTAAGCTTCACACTTTGTTATAACAAGGGAGAGCTATTGCTAAAGCTATTGTATAACGACACAACTAGCTATAACATTGTAAAAAAACTCGCAATTATCTATTTATTTCTATATTTTAATCCTATTTTTTCAATGATATTACATTCATTTAATAAAGAAAAATATCTATTATATATATCATTAATATCTCATTTATCATCAATGATATTAATATTTATTTTAACAATTAATCCTAAAATATTACTTGATGGCTATATAATTGGGCTTTCAATTGGTGGCAGTATAAAATTCATATTATTACTTATATTCTCAATTAAAATATCTCATTATAAGCCTAAAATATATAAGCTTATAATGATAATTTTACTATCTATCCTCTATATTATTTGTGCAGGCTATGGTAACAATTTAATGTATTTTATTTTAACCTTAATATATTTAATTCTAGGTCTTC
>JAZQVB010000131.1:0-3987 GCA_045631605.1 Anaeroplasma sp. | reverse complement strand
TTCTATTTAGATGTAGATTATACATGGATAATTTTATTATTTATACCTTTATTAATATTACTTGTTTATATAGATAAAAATTTATTAAATAAATATCATGAAAATGATTCAGTATTCCGTAAAATATGTAGATTCATATTACCTGTATTAATGGCTATGACTGTATCTATAGCAACCATTCTTTTGTATTTTAATTATAATTATTTTTGTTATCTAAAAATGTAAAAATATACATTTTATATGTAAAAATATCTTAAAAATTGAATTATATTTTATTGAAAACGTTATCAAAGGACTTTTTAAGGAGAAAATATCTTTTTTAAAAAGTCCTTTTATTGTAAAATAAATAGTATATTTATGATAAAGTGAGGTTAAGGGATATGAATGCTGTTTTATCTGTAGTAGGTAAGGATACTGTTGGTATTTTAGCTAGTGTTGCACAAAAATGTGCAGAGCATAAGGCTAATGTAAATGATGTTACACAAACAATTATTGATGATTATTTTGCGATGTTTATGATTATTAATATTGATAATTTAGATATCGAATTTAATGATTTTGTTGATGAAATGGTAAGCTTAGGAGAAGCTAAGTGCTTAAAGATTCATTGTATGCATGAGGATATTTTTAATCTTATGCATAAGATTTAATGGTGACTTATATGTATAATAATAATGAGATAATTGAAACAATAAAGATGATTCAAGAGCAAAATCTTGATGTTCGTACAATTACTATGGGTATTTCTCTTATTGATTGTATGGATACTGATATAAATAAATCATGTGAAAAGGTATATAACAAAATATATAATTATGCACATAATTTAGTTGAGGTTGGTAATGCAATCTCTAAAAAGTATGGTATTCCTATTATAAATAAAAGAGTATCAGTTACGCCTATTTCAATGCTAGTTGGTGTTTCTGGTGGAGATCCTATTTTATATGCTAAAACATTAGATAAGGTAGCTAATGATATTGGTATTGATTTTATTGGTGGTTATTCAGCATTAGTTCAAAAGGGATTTGCTCCTGGCGATAGAGAGTTAATAGAATCTATTCCACAGGCTTTAGCTTGTACAAGCAAGCTATGCTCAAGCGTTAATATTGGTTCTACACGAGCAGGTATCAATTTAGATGCTGTTAAAATAATGGGACAAAAAATAGTAGAGGCAGCTGAAATTACAAAGGATAATGAATGTATGGGAGCCTCTAAGCTTGTTGTTTTTTGTAATGCAGTTGAGGATAATCCTTTTATGGCTGGTGCATTCCATGGCGTGGGTGAGGCTGATGCAGTTATTAATGTTGGTGTATCAGGTCCGGGTGTAGTTCGTGCCGCAATCGCGAAGGCTCCTAAGGATGCATCTATTGCCGAAATTGCTGAAATAATTAAGAAGACTGCATTTAAGGTTACTCGTATGGGACAATTAGTTGGTGTAGAAGCATCTAAAATGCTTAATAAACCTTTTGGCATTGTAGATTTATCTCTTGCACCAACACCTGCAGTAGGTGATTCTGTGGCACATATTTTAGAGGAAATCGGATTAGAACAATGTGGTGGATGTGGAACAACTGCTTGCCTTGCAATGCTTAACGATGCTGTTAAAAAGGGTGGAGTTATGGCTTCTAGTAGAGTAGGTGGTTTATCAGGTGCATTCATCCCTGTAAGTGAGGATGCTGGTATGATTGCGGCTGCTGAAAGTGGAGCCTTAACTATTGAAAAGCTTGAGGCTATGACTGCAGTATGCTCTGTTGGTCTTGATATGATTATTCTTCCTGGCGATACTACTCCAGAGGTTATTAGTGCACTTATTGCTGATGAGGCTGCAATTGGTATGATCAATTGTAAAACAACTGCTGTTCGTGTTATTCCTGCAATAGGTAAAAAAGAAGGAGAAGGTTTGAATTTTGGTGGATTATTAGGCTATGGCCCTGCAATGAAAATATCAAAGGTTAAGCCTAATGTATTTATAAATCGTGGTGGACAAATTCCTGCACCATTAAACAGCTTAAAAAATTAATTTTATGTAACCGAAAATTTAATTTTTCGGTTATTTTTTCCTTTGTGAATAATCTAAAATATTGATTATTTATTATAATTATAATATAATAAAATGTAGGAAAAGGAGCGATATAATATGAATTATTTAGAAAAAGCAAATTTATGGAAGAATAATCCAAACTTAGAAGCTAATCTTCGTGCTCAATTAGAAGCAATGAGTGATAACGATTTAAAGGAAGCTTTTACAACTGACCTAGAATTCGGTACAGGTGGTTTACGTGGAATTTTAGGTGCTGGTACTAACAGGATGAATATCTACATCGTTGCTAAGGCTACATTAGGCTTTGGTAGATATTTAGCTAAATTAGGTGACGATGCATTAGCACGCGGTGTTGCAATCAGCCATGATAATCGTCATCAATCAGTCGAATTTGCAAGAATTTCTGCTGAGGTTTTAAGTTCTTTAGGATTTAAGGTTTATTTATTTGAATCTTTAAGACCTACTCCAGAATTATCATTTGCAGTACGTCACTTCAAGTGTATCGGTGGTATTATGATTACTGCCAGCCATAATCCAAAGGAATATAATGGTTATAAGATATATGACGAAACTGGTTGCCAATTAGTACCTCAAGATGCTGATAAGGTAATCGCTGAAATTAATCAAATTGAAGATTATTTCAATATTGAAACTTCAAAGAACCATGATTTAATTCAATACATTGGTAAGGAAGTTGATGATGTTTACATTGAAGAAATTAAGAAAATTATTTTACGTCCTAACTTAAATAAGGATTTTAAGTTAGTTTATACTCCACTTCATGGTACTGGTCAAGTATTCGCAACAGAAGTACTTCAATCAGTTGGCTATGATGTTGTACCTCTAGCATGTCAAATGACTAATGACCCTGATTTCTCAGGTGTTAAATCATCTAACCCTGAAAATAAGGAAGCTTATGATGAGGCTATCGAGCTTGCTAAGGAAATCGGTGCTAAGATTGTTTTAGCTACTGACCCAGATGCTGACCGTTTAGGTATAGCTGTTGAGCATAATGGTGAATATGTATTATTTAATGGTAATCAAACTGCTGCATTAGTATTAGATTATATTTTAAAGACTAGAAAAGAATTAAATACATTACCTGAGGATGGCTATGTATTTACAACTAATGTATCTTCAACATTACCAGTTGCTATTTCTGAAAAGTACGGTATGAATGTTGAAATTACATTAACAGGATTCAAGTTCATTGGTGAAAAGGCTCGTGAAATGGAAAAGGGTAAGGGTACTTATGTATTCGGATTCGAAGAGTCTTATGGATGCTTAATTTCTGACTGTGTAAGAGATAAGGACTCTATCCAAGCTATCTTAATGCTTTGTGAAACTGCTGCATACTACTTAGAAAAGGGTATGGATTTAGTTGATGCATTAAATTCTATTTATGAAGAATATGGATATTATAAGGAAGGTATTACTAACATTAACCTTGCAGGTCTTGAGGGTGCTGCTAAGATTAAGAGAATTATGGAATACTTCAGAACTACTGATATCGCATTAAAGAATTTCACTATCTTAGCTAAGGATGATGTTAAGCTAGGTATCAAGACTGAATACCAAGGCGAAGAGGATAAGAAATCTAAGATTAATCTTCCTTCAAGCAACGTAATCAAGTATTATTTAAATGACAATATGTGGTTCGTACTTCGTCCAAGTGGAACTGAACCTAAGCTAAAGGTTTACTATGGTGTTAAGGGTGAGACTCAAGCTGCTGCTGATGCTCAATTAGACGCTCTTGCTAAGGACGTATTAGAAATCGTTAATTTAATTAAGTAATTTATATTAATTAGACTTCAACAAAAATGTTGAAGTCTCAGAGTGATGACAAAAGGTGCTTTTATAAGTACCTTTTTCTTTTTATCCACAATTTAAAGATAAAAAAAAGACTTTTCCGAAGAAAAATCTTAAATAAGTCATTATACTAGTAG
>JAZQVB010000130.1:0-11396 GCA_045631605.1 Anaeroplasma sp. | reverse complement strand
TATAAAACTTTTTTCTTAGTCCTATCCTTTTGTGCGGGATTATCAATGATCTCCCCTTCCTTTCCATACCTCGAACCATGGCAAGCACAATCCCAGCTTTCCTCTTCTTCATTCCAGTTAGAATTATATGGAGCAGTAGTAATTAAATATGGTGGATCAAAATAATAAAAAGAATCAGCATTTTCATATATTTTATTGTCTTTGAAATCATAGTTCATAAACGTTATTTTCTTACATTTAATATAATCAACAAAGATTTCTAGATCTCTATAAATAGATTTAGATAAATCAACCTTTCCTACAGGAACGTTAAATTCACCTTTAGAATTAAAACGCATATAATGATTAAATCCATATATTAACAAAACAACTAACTTATCAACTTTTGGTTCATTATTATAATCATCTTTAAGTTTGTTATATCCAGCTTTATTGTATAAAGATAAACCCTCATGTTTTATTTCTTTATAGAATCCTTTTTCTTTAACTCTTGAATAAGTTAAATTATAATCATTAATAATTTTCTCTAAAGCATTTATAATATCATTAAAACTATTAGAATAAAAAAAATTTAATACTTCTAGACAATGTTTAGATATATCATTACATATAATTTCATCAGCATCTGAATTAACTCCAACAACACCACTTCCACAAAATACATCTACAAATCTAGTAATATTTTTCGGAAATAAAGGGATAATTTCTTTTAGCAATTTATTTTTATTACCAGGATAACTAATAGGATTTTTTATCATAATCTCTTAATAGCCTTTTCGTAATATTGTTTATCAATTTCTGAACCTATGAAATTTCTACCTAAATTTTTACATGCTAATGCTGTAGTTCCAGAACCTGAAAAAGGATCAAATATTAAATCATCAGGATTGGAATGCACTTTAATTATTTCTTCTATTATCCCTAAATGCTTTTGGGTTGGATGAATTCTATTTTTTCCACCTGGAACAAGTCCACTTTTAAAAACTGGTCTTAAATATGGAACTGATTCAGGCTTATTAAAAGTCCATTTTTTACTCCCCTTTACAGCCCAAACAGCAACTTCAAAGTCAGTAACATATCTACTATTAACATTTCTAGGCATTGGATTATTTTTTTCCCATCTCAATAAATCTTTAATTATGAAACCGGACTCTTGCAATGCTTCACACATATAGGAAATATTCTTCCAATCATTAAAGATAATTATAGAACCACCATTCTTCACTAATTCTGAAGTCTTAATTATCCATTCTTTTTGGTCGAAGTTATAATCCCATTCACCATAATCCATTCCAGCTCGTCCCATATTAGAAAAACCTAATTGATGGTTTCTACTAACACAATATGGTGGATCTGTTAATAATAAATCAACCTTTATATTTTGTTCTATCATTTCATCTGCTAATTCTACATAGTCACAATTTTTCAGCGTTATACTCATAATGCACCGTTCCTTTTGTGCATCTATTAATAAAATAGATGGTTATTTCTTTTTATATATGTATATATTTTATCATTTCTAGGGTTATTTTTCAATTTTAAGTCGTATTATTTTAAATTTTATTCAAAATTATTAACCATTGATTTTATTAATAGATGGTTAAATACTTTAAAATTGAATACTATGAAAATAATAAATGGTTAATTTTTATAATAATGAGCTAATCTTATTCATCTCTTGAATCTTATAATCAAGTAAAGAATGAGCGTATCTATTCAATGTAATTGAAACGCTCGTATGACCTAGTATTTCTGATAATGTCTTAATATCCATACCAAGCTCCAATGCTCTAGTTGCAAAGGTATGACGCAAGCAATGATAATTATAATGTTTAATATTACATTTTGATAATATCGAATCAAAGGTTCTTTGATATGACCTAACCTCAACAATTGTATTATTTCTAGTAGAGATAACATAATCGCTAGTGGTATTATTTTTATGAATTAATAACAAATTTATAAGTTTATCAGGCAATGGAATTATTCTATTTGATTTTTTAGTTTTAGGCTTATCTACGACAATTACATATTTACCTCCTATTTTTGCCGAATAGGAGGTTTTTTTAATAGTCATTAACTTCTTATCAAAATCAATATCATCCCACGTTAAAGCCAATAATTCACCAAGTCTAACACCGGTATATAGTGAAATAATAACACCAATATAATTTGCTTTAGAATTAGATAAACAAAAAGTCTCTATAGTTTTTTGTTCTTCCCTACTTAATGCTAGAACCTCCTTTTCACTTATTTGTGGCAACTTAATTTTTAAAGTTGGATCTTTAATTATCAATTCTAATTCTATAGCTAATTTAAACCCTTGTTTTAAAACCTGTACAATACCATATATCGTATTAACAGCTAAAGACGTATTAAATTTATTGCTATTCATATTCAATAATCTGCAAATATATTCTTGCATCATAGCACAATTAATTTCGGCAATTTCTAAATCTCCAAGTATTGGATATATGTAGTTATTAACAATAAATTCATATTTATTAAAACTCCTTATTTTCACACTTGGCTTAGCATATTTTTCAAGCCATAATTCAAACACTTCTTTTACTTTCATAGATACTCCTTATATTCACTAGCTGTAATAGCTTTTATATTATTTTAAAATTTCTTAACGCATCCTCAATTGCATCTCTGTGCTTTTGGGTTGGATGCTTAACTTTATGTCTTGTAATTTCTTTACTTCTATCATTTATCATAGTAATACCTAAGTCTCTTTTGACCTCAGCTATATATGATGTATGAACAAACAAATCATATTTTTCTTTTACATATTCTTTAATCATTTTATATGTAACCTTTTTATTAGATGATTTTAATATTTTTCCAGATGGTGATATTTCAATACTTGTATTTTCTTTATAACCATATCTAATATCATCTGGGAGATTAATTTTGTTACCTGGTATTTCAAATGAATAAGAATCTATATTAGAGATATTAAAGTTCAGCTTTACTGTTTTAATATAATTGCCATCAACAGGTTTATCGTAAACATGTATTTCCTTTACTATTCCAGATATAGCTTCCTTTTTTTCTTCATCTGTCATTAATTCATATAGCTTATGAAATTCCTTTAGCATTATCATTACATTTTCTAAAGATACCTTTCCATATTCAATAGATGCCATTTTAATATCAACAGCCTTAATCTTTTCTTCAATTTCATCAATAGTATCGTATAAAGAATATAATCTATTATTCATATCAGTTAACATCTTATCTCTATGCTTCATATCTAAAGGCATGTTATCAATGTCATTTTCTAATCTCTTTTTATTTTCTAATATTATCTTTAATTGCTTTTGATAATTTGCTTTTTCCTTTTCTTATTAATTCTTTATCGTTTTTCTCTATAGTAACTCCTCCTAACTTGTATATGCTACAAGTTAGGAGTTTTTTAGTTCATATATTTATTCATATATAAACTTATGATTCCATCATATACTGAATCAGGATAATGCCAATCTATATCATATAAAAGCTTTAACATATATTTTTGATATGCATAAGCATCTATTTCTACTGATAAGCATAATTGCTCATCATATGATAATAAATTAATAGGTTTGGATAAATCCTCTTTCCATATATTAACCAATGGTTCAATAGAATCATTTCTTGTAACACATACTATTTGATATGCATGACGTAATTCATGCAGTAAACATTTAATTGCTTCTATTTCATCCATGATTAATTTACTAGATATGGCTATGTAATTTTCTTTATCATAGTATCTAGCATCTTCAATAATATCTTCTACAATAACAGGAATAGGATTTATACCTAAGTCATTACAAATATATAGTTCTAAAGGCCATAGCTTTGTTAATGCTTCCTTTTGATTCCATTTTTCCTCTCCGAAATATTTAATGAATTGTTCATTTAATTCATCATCAGTTAATTCTAATAATTTATCCATCATAGTATCACTCCTTTGTTGTGTTTACACAACTTATATTTATATTATAATTTTGTTTACACTATTTGTCAATCTATTTTGTAGTGTTTTCACAACAAAATATTTATTTTGTGTTTAGTTTATACTATAATATCGATAGAGGTGATTAAAATGCCAGAATCATTCAATACATATGTTTCTAAGCTGATGGCTAGAAAATTAACTGAATTAAATATGACTAACGCTGAACTAGCAGACAGAATTGGAGTTGCTAGATCTTCAGTAGGAGACTGGATAAGTGGCAAATCAATTCCTAAAACTGACAAGGTTACTTCTATTTGTGATGTTTTAAATATATCTTTATACGAATTCTTTAATATAAAGGATCCAAGCAATTTAAGTACAAAAGATATTGAACGCTTAACAAAAATCCGTAACAATAAATCTCTAGAAATTGTAATAGATAATTTTCAGGATAATAAATAGTAGCATTTTGAAGAACTTCGGTTCTTCTTTTTTTATTTAATTTTAAAATGGTATTTCTAAATCTATCATTCGCTCATAAAATTCACTTTTTATCTTATAAAGATCATCATCAGTAATAGGTGAGCGACTAAGCTTATCTAAATATAAATTTAATCTATGATAGTTTTTATTGTCTAATGATAAATTGTTAACAAGTATTTCATATATATTGTGTTCAAAGGTTTCACGGTCTTTATTATTTATAATATATAGAAACAATAAAAATTTGGCTAACATAGGTTCATATTTATACATATATCTATCCAAAGAACATTCCTTCTTTTCAAGTGGTGGTAATACTACTTTATCTGCATTATGAATGAAGTTTAACCATATTGGATCAGTAGGAACCTTTGATTGATCTGATTTAGAATAATTATTATCTTCTTTAATATCAAGATGTTGATATAACAAACCTAAAAATAATTCTTTTATTTTTGATTCATCATATTCTTCGCAATGCCCTAAAGTCTTGAATAGTTGTCTTCTAACCTGATTAGCTCTTTCACCTCTAAAACGAAGTTCATATCTAGTCCAACTATCTTCTAAAACAGGAATACCTTTTTGTTCTTGTTCGTATTTTTTATCGTAGATACATATTTGTGTTGGCGAATCATTAGCTCCCATAGTAATTGAATATCCCTCTTCAATTCTTCCTCTTGGTATTGCTCTTGATTTAATTGATGAAGTATAAAATCTTTTATATAATTTCTTATCTACCCATTCTAATGGTAACTGATTTGAATAATCATCAATAGCTAAATCTAAACGAGTTGTTTTACCATTTAAACGCATGTTAAAGAAGAATAAATCACCCCAATTTTTATCTTGGCATCTAGCTTCAAACTCTCTGCATCCTTCTCCTTTAAGTTCTATTTGGCAGGTATGAAATCCAGAAAAATCCTCTGGACCATATAACCTTAATGTTATAGATTCACCTAATGTATATTGGTATTGATAACGATTTGTGGGCCTTGGTTCTCTTTTAACTAAGCTTTTATCAATATTAAAGAACTTTCTAACCATTTCAACTACATCTTCAATTACTAGTTCTTTAACATCTCCTACATGACATTCAAACGGAAATGTAAAACTATAATAATCTAATTTAAATTGCATCTTTTTGTTCATAACTTTCTTCTCCTAAATTTAATATATTTAAAGCATTCTAAGATACGGTTTAGTCTCCAATCCATGGGCTATTATCCATGGGCTATTAGTATAGCCCATGAGATTTTGGCCAGACTAAACCTTGATTCTTAGTAGACGCTTTTATAAATTGGCACTTAAAATTAAACTAGTATTAATATTAAGATTTACTAGTATTGAAGCGTCCTTCAAGTGACTAGCCAATTGTATTTTACATAAGGAAGCTCATCACACAGCTGACCAAACCCCGTGTTTTTTGGGCAAATTGAAGATTTTGCTATATGTGTTAATATTTTTTTCACTTTATTTCAACTCTATATTACACGAAGACATCTAATGCACACGGGACGCTTTCCTAGATTTTTTGGGCAAAAACGATAATTATCACATATTCTAATAAAAATTTTTTATTTAATTTGACTATATAATACAAGAGGAGGCTCATCGTACAGGAAAGTAAATCCTAGTATTTTTGGGCAAAATGAATATTTATACCTTATGCTAAATATTTTTTTATCTAATTTTGTCAATATAATACATGAGGACATCAACTGCACAGCCAACCAAACCCTGGGATTTTTGGTCAAAAACAAAAATTTCATCATATTAAATAAAAAAAATCTACATTTTCTGTAGATAAAAATAAAAAGGTAAGCTTAAACTTAATTAAACTTACCTATAATTATTGGTGGATATCTTTTATTCATTTTTCAGTGACAAAAGCGCCACGCACTCAACATGTTGAGTACGACTAAACATATCCACTGCATCAATGCTTACAAGTTCATAGTCATTGTCAAAGAAATAATATAGGTCTCTTTTTAGCGTTTTCGGATCACATGAAACATAGATTACCTTCTTTGCGTTTAGATAGCTAATTGCGTTTATAAATTGTTTTGTAGAACCTTCTCTCGGTGGGTCCATAATAACAACATCACATGATTTTCTATCCTTTGCCATATGAGTCATGAAATTTGTTGCATCATCTGCAATAAATTCGATATTATTAATATTATTGATTTTTGCGTTTAGCTTAGCGTCTTGAATAGCTTGCTTGTTTAGCTCTACACCAATAACTTTTTTAGCATATTTAGATGCGAATATTGATATTGTACCAACACCACAATACGCATCAATTACAACATCATTTTTAGTTATTCCTGATTTTTGCATTGCTAGGTCATAAAGCTTTTTCATACCTAGTGTATTAATTTGGAAAAATGATTTAGATGAAATCTTAAATTTATAATCACCAACAAATTCATAAATGAAACCTGGTCCATATAAAATTCTTTCCTTATCACCAAGTACTATTGATGTATCTCTAGAATTATAGTTTTGAACAATAGTAGTTATACCTAGCTCTTCTTTTTTTAAATCCTTAATTACATTATTTCTACCTGGGAACATTTCACCATTTGTAACTAAAACTAGCATTGTTTGCTTCGAGTTAAAGCCATGACGAATATAAACATGTCGTAATACACCCGTTCTTGTTTTTTCATCATATGGTTGAATCTTATTTTTAGTTAATACTCTATTTAATTCCTTAATAATTAAATTTGAGTGCTTTGATTGAAGCATACAATCACTTACAGTAACTAATCTATGAGAATATTCCTCATATAAACCACAAACAACTTTTTTAGTTTTAGATAACTTATATGTCATTTGACATTTATTTCTATAATGTGTTGGCTCATACATTGAATGTAATGTAATTTTATCCTTTAGTTTAAATGAAGCAAATAAATCATTAATATAATCTTCCTTTAATTTACGCTCATAATCATAGCTCACATGCATAAATTGGCAGCCACCACATTCATTTTGAAATGGACAGCCATTTTTAATTCTATGCTCACTAGGCTTTAATACCTTTGATAATGATGGATATCTTCCTTCAGTTTCAACCTCAATATCCTCTCCATCAATAACACCATGTATTAAATACTTCTTATTATTAATTTCTACCTCACAGTCAGGGATATATCCTACCCTAACATCCTTAAATACCTTTTTCATATATCCTCCTATAGGATCTTTGTTGTCCACTCTTCCGCGTTATAAATATCTGTTACTATATCTGAATAGAATTCAGGCTCATGGCATACTAGAACAACTGTTCCCTTAAATGCCTTTATAGCATCCTTTAATGATTCCTTAGCATAAACATCTAAATGGTTAGTGGGCTCATCTAGTACTAATGTATTACATTCCTGAAGCATAATCTTACATAATCTTACCTTAGCAGCCTCACCACCAGATAATACTACCATTAATGATTCAATCTTGTCCTTATTTAAGCCACATGCTGCAAGAGCACCACGTACCTCTGCATTAGTCATAGATGGATACATTTGCCAAATTTCCTCATGAGCAGTATTCTTAGAATACTCCTCCTCTTGAGCAAAATATCCATAATGAATATTGTAATCCTGTCTACACTCACCTGCAAGTGGAGGTAAAATACCTAATAATGTCTTAAGTAATGTAGACTTACCAATACCATTTGCACCCTTAATAGCAATCTTTTGACCACGCTCAATAGCAAAGCTAATAGGTCTAGATAATGGCTCATTATAGCCAATAACTAGATTTTCAGCTACAAACACGAATTTACCAGACGCTCCACATTCCTTAAACTTAAAGTTAGGCTTAACAACCTCCTTAGCCTTATCAATGATTTCCATCTTATCAAGTCTTCTTTGTCTTGATTTAGCTAAATCTGTAGTTGCAACTCTAGCTTTATTTTTAGCAATAAATTCTTGTAAATCCTTAATTTCCTTTTGTTGCTTTTCATATGCTATGTTTTGATTTCTCTTTTTAATCTCATACATAGTCATATATTGATCATAATTACCAGTATATCTTGTTAATGTACCATCCTCCATATGATAAATAACATTAACAACCTTATTTAAAAATGGTACATCATGAGATACTAATAAGAATGCATTTTCATAATTAGTTAAATAATTAGCAAGCCAAGTAATTTGCTCCTCATCTAAGAAGTTAGTAGGCTCATCTAGAATTAAAATTGTAGGTTGAGCTAAAATTAGTTTAGTTAATAATACCTTAGATCTTTGACCACCCGATAAGGCAGTAACATCCTTATCTAAGCCTACATCACCAAGACCTAATCCGTTAGCAACCTCTTCAATCTTTGCATCAAGAGAATAGAATCCAGAAGATTCTAATTCAGATTGAATTTCTCCAGTATCCTCTAAATACTGAGCCATTTCCTCTTCTGTACAATCACACATTTTCATATATAAATCATTCATTTCAGCCTCTAAATCATACATATGCTGAAATGCTTCTCTTAATACCTCTCTTATTGTCTTACCCTTTGTAAGAGATGTATATTGGTCTAAATATCCTGTTGTAATTCTCTTACACCATTCAATCTTACCACTATCAGGTGTAAGCTCACCTGTAATCATCTTAATAAATGTTGATTTACCCTCACCATTTAAACCAATTAATCCAATATGTTCACCCTTTTGCATAACAAAGGATGCATTTTCAAGTATCGTTCTATTACCAAAAGAAAACGATACATCACTACACTTTAAAACACTCATAATACCCTCTCACTACATTTGTAAAATAATACCTAATATTGCTGCAATAACAATATATAAAATTGGATGTTTCTTATATTTAAAGAAAATTATTCCTATAAATAAACCTAGTGCAATTGCCTTAAAGTTACCAAATAAGGCAACAATTGCATTAGATATTCCTACTAAAACATCTTTAATGTTTGTTGTATTCATATTATCAATTACTGATGCAAATGCATTAACATCAATAATTGAAACCTTTAAAATTGAAAATGCTGCCGCAATAATTAAACCTATTGAAGCTGCTCTTAATCCATAAAATACCCATTTAACTAGCTTAGAATCCTTAAACTTAGCTAAAAATTGACTAATAATTAAAATAACAATAATTGATGGTGATACTAATCCTAAAGTAGCACAAACACCACCAAAGAAAGCTAAAAATACATTTCCATCATATGCATTAAATACTGCTTGATAGCCTACATATGTGCTCATATTAATACCAATTGCTCCTGGTGTTGATTCAGATACTGCAATCATATTAATTAAATCTGAATGTGAAAACCATTCAGGACGAGCTAAACATAGTTCCTCTAAGAATGGAATAGTAGCTAATCCACCACCAAATGCACAAATACCTATTTTGAAAAATTCTAAAAATAATAAAATGAATATCATAATTATTCACCCTCCTTTTTAGAGTTTCTCTTTTCTCTATTCCAGCAAATAATCATACCTAACACACCAGCAATAATTACATAAACATAAAGTGGTATTTCAGTAAATATAGCTAATAAAGCCACTACTAATCCAATAGATAATGTAATTAAATCAACAATACTCTTTTTAGCAAGCTTTAGTATTGCAGATAAAACTAATACAAATACTGCAACACGAATACCTGCGAAGGCATGCTGTACAATTTGGTTCTCAGCAAATTGATTTAAAACTGTTGCGATAATCAAAATTATAAAGAACGCTGGTGATACAAATCCTAGTGTAGCAACAATACCACCTAAAACACCCTTAATTTTATATCCTATAAAGGTTGAAACATTTACAGCAATAGCACCAGGAGTACATTGACCAATTGCATAATAATCAGTTAAATCCTCTTCTGTAGTCCAACCTCTTTTATCTACTAATTCCTTTTGTAATAATGGTAGTAATGCATATCCACCACCAAAGTTAACTAAACCAAGCTTAAAGAATAATAAATATAGCTCAATTAGCTTTTTCATAATATCACTCTCCTATATCCAATATTATGCCATTATATTTATATCATAAATATAAGAAAAATAAAAGAAAAAAAGAAAATGCAAATTAACATTTTCTTTCTTATATTTACTAGAAATTATATTTAGCTAAATACTTCTTTCCTAATTCATCACCCTTAAAAGCTGACTTTCTTATTAAATCCATTCCTTTAAAATAATCCTTATCACAGCCAATACCCTCCATATAGCAATGTCCTGCAAGAGCCATAGCTGTTGCATTACCTAATTCAACAGCTAATTCTAAATAATATATTGCTTTTTCAGGGAATTTTCTTGTATGAATACCATCCAAATAATAAACAGCGACCTTAAGCTGAGCATCATCAATATCAAACATTGCTGCTCTTTCAAAATAATCTAAAGCCTTAGTATGATTAACTGGTACACCATAACCATTTTTATAGCATAAACCTAATCTGTAATGAGCCGTTTCGTCACCTAAATTAGATGCAGCATTATAATATTCAATTGCTTTAGTTTCATTTTCAGGATAACCAAATCTACCATATAAATATCCATCACCCTTAAGTTTACTAGCTTGTGGATAACCCATTGAAATAGCAAGATCAATATATTTTCTCATAGTAGCAAAATCCTTCTTATCATAATAAGATAGAGCACAGTTATATGTACCAATCGCATATCCACAATTATGAGCCTTCAAATACCAATCAAGTGCCTTAGTTGTATTTTTAGCAGTACCCAATCCATAATAATAAGCATTACCTAATAATACATAGGCAGGAACATATCCATCCCTAACTAAATCATTAACTAATGAAAATGCAGTATCTAAATTAAACTTATCCTTAGCTCTATGAATTACATAGCAATAAGCATATTTCTTATCATTGTCAGTCATACAATAAGGTAATAAATTGTATTGTATTTTAAGAGCATTTTCCTTAGTCATTTTAAAATTAATCCAATTTGTTTTAATATAGC
>JAZQVB010000129.1:0-1234 GCA_045631605.1 Anaeroplasma sp. | reverse complement strand
GGAGGGAATAATAAACCTTCGAATAAACCATCAAATAAGCCTTCGAATAAACCATCAAATAATGGAGGAAGTAGTGGAACTATTGATAGTGGTAATTCTAATGATAACATAGAAGAGAATAAACAAGATGATGTACTAAATGATAATGTTTCATCTGAAAATATTAATAGTGATAAATTAAATGATAATAATAAATTAGCTGATGATGGTAATGGAAAGTCTTATGCTTGGATATTAATTGTAGGAATAATTATTATATCTTTGAGATTTATTGTTATAATTATTAAAAAAATAATTAAAACTAAAAAAGATGATAATAAAAACGATAAATTATGATACAATTAAATTAGGAAGGAGTTGTGTGTAAATGGAATTGAATTTAGGTACATGTATTTTATTTGTTGTTGTTTTAGTAATATTATTTTCTATTAGACAAATTAGTGAGTATGAGAGAGGAATTAAATTTACTTGTGGTAAATTTAGTAAGATAATGAATCCGGGATGGAGAATTGTTTTACCAATATTTCAATCTTATAAGAAAATAGATATTAGAACTAAGGTTATTGATGTTCCTGAACAAGAAGTAATAACTAGGGATAATGTATCAGTTAAGATAAATGCAGTTATTTATTATAATATTTTTGATGCTTCAAAGGCTATTTTAGCGGTGGAAAATTTCCATTATGCTGTTAGTCAATTAGCACAAACTACGATGAGAAATATTGCTGGTTCAGTAACATTAGACGAGTTATTAACAAGTAGAGAAAAAATATCTTTAGAGATTTGTAAAATTGTTGATGAGGCTACAGATGGTTGGGGAATCAAGGTTCAAAATGTTGAACTTAAGGATGTTGCTTTACCTGGTGAAATGAAGAGAGTTATTGCTAAAGTTGCTGAAGCTGAGAGAGAAAAACAAGCAGTTATCACTAAGGCTGCTGGTGAACTTGAGGCTTCTAAGAATTTAGCAGAGGCTGCTGAGACTTTATCGGCTGCACCTGGAGCATTACATTTAAGAACATTATCTACGATTAATGATGTTTCATCTGATCAATCTAATACGATAATATTTGCTTTACCAATAGAAATCTTAAGAGCTTTTGAAGGTAAACAAAAAGATGTAATTGATATGGTTACAAAGAATACTAATAAGTAAAACTTATTAGTTTTTTTACTGTCATTATTTGTATTTATACATATATTATAAATGGGTGAATAATATGAATTATGATTATAT
>JAZQVB010000128.1:0-1341 GCA_045631605.1 Anaeroplasma sp. | reverse complement strand
CTAATGCAAATAATTAATAATCATAATGAAGAAATAGATAAATTGAGAAAGAGGAGATAAAATGAATGAAGAAAAAAAGATAACAATGCAAGATATGGTAAATTATTGTAAGCAATATGGATTTATATTTCAAGGTAGTGAATTATATGGAGGGTTAGCTAATACTTGGGATTATGGTCCTTTGGGAAGTAGACTTAAGAATAATATTAAGGATGCTTGGAGAAAGAGATTTATTCAGGAAAGATCTAATGCTTATGAAGTTGATGCGGATATTTTAATGCATCCGAGAGTTTGGGAGGCTTCAGGGCATGTTGATTCTTTTGCTGATCCTTTACTTGATTGTAAAGAGTGTAAGACTAGACATAGAGCAGACAATTTAATTAATGATTATTCAAATAGTTCTATTGGTGATGCAATGACTAATGAGGAAATGGTAAAATATATTAATGAAAATAGAGTTCCATGTCCAAAGTGTGGTAAGACTAATTTTACTGATATTAGACAATTTAAATTAATGTTTGAAACTTATCGTGGTGTTACACAAGATGCTAAGAGTGTAGTATATTTAAGACCTGAGAATGCTCAAGGTGAATATGTTAATTTCTTAAATGTTCAAAGAAGTATGAGAGCTAAATTACCGTTTTCTATAGGACAAATAGGTAAGGCTTTTAGAAATGAAATAACTCCAGGTAACTTTACATTTAGAACTATTGAGTTTGAACAAATGGAATATCAAACTTTCTGTAAAGAGGGTAATGATGAAGAATTATATAATTATTTTAAGGAGTATGGAAAGAAATTTTATATGGATTTAGGTATTCCTGCTGAGAAACTTAGATTTCATGATCATGAAAAATTAGCATTTTATGCTAAAGCTGCTTGTGATATTGAATATTTGTTCCCATTTGGTTGGGGTGAAGTAAATGGCACTCATAATAGAACTAATTATGATTTAACTAGACATCAAGAATATAGTTCTGTTAAGCAAGAGTATATAGATCCAGAAACTAATGAAAGATATATTCCTTATATAATTGAATCTACTTATGGACTTGATAGAACTGTTCTTGCAGTATTATTTGATTCATATCAGGTTGAGCAACTTGAAAATGATACGAGAGAGGTTATGAAATTTCATCCTTATTTAGCACCATATAAATGTTGTGTGTTACCACTTGTTAAAAAATATCATAGTGAGTATGCGAATAATTTATATAAAGAACTTAGTGGTAGCTTTATGACTAGTTATGATGAAGCTGGTTCAATTGGTAAACGTTATAGAAGACAAGATGCTATTGGTACACCATTCTGTATTACAATAGATGATGAAACAATTAAGAA
>JAZQVB010000127.1:0-3845 GCA_045631605.1 Anaeroplasma sp. | reverse complement strand
AGTTATCCTTTATAGAATCATAATTAACTAATATACATTTATCACATCTAAAATAATCATTTAACTTACCATAATCACTAATAATAGAATAATACTTATATAAATATCCTTCTTTATAATTATTCTCTATCTTATATATATCAATATCAACTGAATCTTTTAAACTTTGATAACTAGCAAAATCTAATTTATCCTGATTTTCTTTTAATTTACCTTCTAAAACATTTCTAACATTATTAGTATTGTTTATTAAAAATTCACACGCAGGAATAATATAAACATGATCTGTTTTTTCTATAGTTTTTTGACTCTCACAATCAAAAAATCTAACACTCTCTATTTCATCATCAAAAAACTCTATTCTTATACCTTTAGAATGCTCTGATGGCGGAATAATTTCCAATACGTCTCCACGAACTCTAAAACTACCACGTTTAAAATCGAAATCATTTCGTTCAAATTGCATATCAATAAGCTTGTGATATAACTTCTTTCTATTATATACCTCACCAACTCTTATATTAAGCATTGTATCCTTATAATCATCAGGATCACCAATACCATATATACAAGAAACAGAAGCAACAACAATTGTATCCTTATAATCGATTAATGCGGCAGTTGCGCTATGACGCATCTCATCAATTTCCTCATTAATTCTTGCATCCTTTTCGATATATGTATCTGACGATACAACATATGCCTCTGGCTGATAATAATCATAATAAGATATAAAATATTCCACATGATTTTCAGGGAACAAAGCCTTTATCTCATTATATAGCTGTCCAGCTAATGTTTTATTATGTGCTAATATTAATGTTGGTTTATTAAGCTTTGATATAACATTAGCCATAGTAAATGTCTTTCCTGTACCAGTTGCTCCTAAAAGAGTTTGACGCTTTACACCATTATTAAAATTTTCAACAATTTTATCAATAGCCTTAGGCTGATCTCCAGTAGGCTGATATTTAGAAGTTAATTTAAAGTCCATTTTATTCACCATTGATATTATAACCTATTTTTCATTTTTCAGCAAATAAAAAGGCTCAATTGAGCCTTTAAATTAATGATTAAATTCATTATATGCACAATATTCGTCCGAAATAATACCATCCACAATATTTTTCAAATGGTCACCCATACGTTCGATATTAGATAATATTTCAACATAGTGTTCTGTATTCATAAAACTACAAGCACCTGAATTAACTCTATGAACATGACGCTCATGGAAAATTTCCTCAAGCTTATCAATTTCATCTTCGTAAGGAATAATTGCTAACGCCTTTTCATTACTCCATGTTTCAACTGCCTCAACAACACCATCACACATAGTAATTAATGTATTAAAGATTTGTTCTAAATCTTGAACACCATCATCAGATAAATGCATATCTCTATCATATCTTTCAACAAAGAATTCTAAGATATTAGTACAGTGGTCACCCACACGTTCTAGATCCTTAATTTGATCTAAGTATTTTGATAATAATTTAGATGAACCCTTATCTAAATTTGTAATTGTTAATTTAATTAGGTAATCATGTATTCTCTTATCTAAGCAGTTAATAGTTTTTTCAAGTTCTGCGCCCTCAATTAAAATCTTATCATCTCTATTAAATGAATAATCCTTAGTAATATGAACATATCTATTTACACAAGATGTCATATAATCGATAGCCTTTTTAACAAATGATAATGCTAAAACTGAAGACTTGTCAATTAAAGAGTAATCAAGTAATTCTTCAACAATTTGTTCTTCCTTAGGCTCCTTATCCTTAATAACTCTTTCAGTAATTTTAACAAGATATTTAATAAAGAAGAATAAAATAAATGTCGTACCTAGGTTAAATATAATATGAGCAAACGCGATAATCATAGCATTATTTTCTCCACCATACATCTTATCTTGGATCCATTCCATTAGCATTACAAATGGACCCTTACCATCTGGACCTACACAAGCAAGAAGCATAAATAATAGCGAACCTATAACATTAAATAACGCATGTACAAAAGCTGTTCTCTTTGCTTGAGTACCACCACCAAACGCTGATAAAACAGCTGTTATTGTTGTACCAATATTACAACCTAATAAAATAGGAATAGCACCCTTTAAAGATACTGCATATAGTTCAGCACCTTCAGGAGATTGTCCAATTGATGTGATATATAAAGTTTGTAAAATTAAGATAGTTGCTGCTGAAGATTGAACTGCGGCAGTAATTACTGTACCAATAAGTAATCCAAGTATTGGATAATCAGCTAATGTTTGGAACACATTTGCAACCCAGGCATTAATACTAGGTTCCTTTAATATAGCCTTTAATGAACCACCCATAGCCCATAATCCAAGGAATAATAAACCAAATCCTAATAAAATGCTGCCAAATTGACGTATCTTTTCTTTTTTAAAGAAGAACATGATAAGTGCACCAATACCAACAAACCACATTGCAAACTTTTCAATACTAAAGCTCATCATAAATGGTGTAATTGTAGTACCAACGTTAGCACCCATAATGATACCAACAGATTGAGCAAACTCCAATAGACCTGCACGTACAAGTGAAACGGTCAAGGCTGTAGTTCCGGAAGACGACTGAATCAATGCCGTAACAATAGCACCTACTACAACCCCCTTAAAGGCTGTATTTGTAGATTTTTCAATGAAAAACTTTAAACGATCACCTGCAATCTTCTTAAGTGAGTCACCCATAAGCTCGATTCCGAACAAGAATAAGCCTAAGCCACCAACAACAAACATAATGTTTATTATCAAATCATAACTAAACGACGGCATATTTTCTTCCTCCATAATATACAAAAAATTCCATATTATATATTTTATAATGATTTTTTCTATAATTCAATAAATTTTACTTCTAATAATTTTCAAAACGTTTACAAATAATATACTTGAGGTGCTTAAAATGCATATTTCAAAGCTTTATAACACAAATTTAGACATTATAATTAGAGGAATTACAAATAATCCTAAGGAAATCAAGAAAAATTATATATTTGTAGATACAGATAATAATTACATTGAAGCAATAAAAAATGGAGCAAATATTATAGTCACAAAAACTAAAATATTAAATCCGAATCTAATAGTTTTTAACACTAATTATATTCAAAAGGAATATTTAAGATTATTAAAGTTATTTTATCATTTCAATGAAAATAGAAACTCTATAGGAATTGACTATTTAAACAATTATAATATCCCTCTTTATTTATCCCAAGTTCTATCTTCTCCTATCATTACTTCCTCTGATATTAATGAGACATTTAATCATCTTTCAAGTCTATCAAAGGATAATGTAGCATTATTGGATATCAATTTAGATTATGATTTTAAAGCATTAATAATATCATCTTCATCAAAATCAAATTATAAATATCTTATACAAAAGGTGAAACTACTAAAAAGAAATTCATTATTAATTATTAATTCTGAGGATAAAGAACTATCTAACTTAAAATACTATGCTAAATGTAGGGTTATTACATTTGGATTTACAAAGGGTGATTACAAAATAACAAATTATATTTTAAATTTAGAAGGAGCATTTTTTACTATAGATTATAAGAATGCCTTATTAGGCGAATTTAAAATTAAATCGTTTAATATTTGCTCAATAATAGAGGCTACTGCCTCTATTATTTATGCAAATGAAATCGGAATTTCGTATAAACTAATTAAAAATAGATTACTATTATCTAATCCTAATTCTTCTATTTCATATATAAATAATAAATGTATAATATCTGAAAATATCAATAATAGTTATGTTTTATCAAATTTTATTAAAAGTATATCTTATATACATCAGGGT
>JAZQVB010000126.1:0-6720 GCA_045631605.1 Anaeroplasma sp. | reverse complement strand
TTTAAAGCCTAATTCTAATATTTTAGATTTAGGCTGTGGTACAGGCTATCCAATTAGTAAATATTTAACAGATAACTTTATGAATGTTACAGGCATAGATGTATCTAAGGAAATGATATTAAAGGCTAATAGCTTAAATCTTAAAAATGCTACATTCATTAATTATGATTTTATAAATTATCAATTTAATAATAAATTTGACGCTATAATAGCTTTTGATTCCTTATTTCATATAGAGCTTCATAATCAGCTATTTATATATAGAAAAATAGCTTCATTATTAAATATAGGTGGATATTTCATTTTCACACATGGGAAAAAGGAAGGCAGTATTGAAGGTGAAATGTTTAATAATAAATTTTATTATTCAGCACTAGATAAAAATGTAGTTGTAAATGAGCTAGAATCATTAGGGTTTGAAATTGTTACACTAATTGAGGATTATAAGGAAGAAACAACTGGTGATAGAGAGCTATTAATAATATGCAAGAAGACTAAAAATATTAAAACATTGCTTATTGCTGGTGGCTGCTTTTGGTGTATGGCTAAGCCTTATTATGAATATGATGGTGTTATAAGGGTTCAATCTGGATATGCTGGAGGAGAAGAAATTAATCCTACATACGAAATGGTTAAAAATCATAAAACAGGACATAGGGAATGTATTTTAATATATTATAATAATGATATTATTTCTTATGAAAAGCTTATAAGCATATATTTACAAACAATTGATCCATTTGATGGAAGTGGACAATATATTGATAAGGGATTTAATTATACCTGTGCATTATTCTCTGATGATGAATATGAAATAAATTATATGAGGAATTTAATTAATAATATAGAAAATAGAAGTAATAAAAAGGTGTATATTGATTTACTGGCAAATAAAAACTTCTATATGGCAGAGGAGTATCATCAGGACTATTCATTAAAAAATCCACTAAAAATGGAGGAAGAATTAATATCATCAGGTAGAAATAATAAAGAAGAACTTAAATATGATATTAAATATTATATAGGTAAGGAAGAATTTCATATTCCTTATTCTATAAGGGAACAAGTATTCATTAATGAACAAAAATTTATTGAAGAAATAGATTCTATAGATGATATAGCTACACATTTAGTAGTATTTCATAATAATAAGCCTATTGGCTGTGGTAGATATTATTTTATAGATGAAAAAGCTTTTATAGGAAGAATTGCGGTAATTAAGGAATATCGTAAAATGAAAATAGGCTCATTAATAATGAATCTATTAGAGGATAAAATAAAAAAACTAGGATATGACTTAATATCCTTATCGGCTCAGGTTCAGGCTACACCATTTTATGAAAGTCTAGGATATGAAAAAACAGGTAATATATATTACGAGGAGCATTGCCCTCATATAAAAATGATAAAGAAAATATAATTAAAATGGCTATACCATATTGATATCGGTATAGCCTAATTTATTATTTATTGTTTTTTTTCGTTGATTCACGTGGTATTATTGTTGAATCTATTGTGATTGTTCTTGTTGGAGTGTCCGGATTAGCTACTCTATCTACAAGTACCTTAACTGCTTCTTCACCTAAAAATTCCTTGTTCATACCAATTGTTGTGATAGTAGGGGAAGTAGATATTGAATCTATCGCATCATCATATCCTACAACAAATGCATCATTAGGAACGTTCATATTTAATAATTTTAAAGCGTTAACAACAGAGCGTGCAATAAAGTCATTACTACATATATAACATTGAGGTTTAACTTTAAGCTTAAGTATTTCACTTGCTATTGCTTGAGGATTGCCATAAACAAAATTATCGCTTCTTAATATATCATCGCTTTTAGAGTGCTTAATATTTGCAAGCATCAAAGCTTGAAGCATACCTACATATCTATTTTGAAAACTTAAGCAGTGAGTGTAGTCACCTACAAAGCAGAAGCGTTCTAATCCGAATTTTTTTATTAGTACTCTAGTAATTTGATATATAGGCTCTCTACTATTTGTTTCTAAAATATCAAAATTTCCCTTATATGAAATACTATTAGATGTGAAGTCTATAAATGATATTGGAATATTTAATCCCAATAATTTTGTTATAAGCTCACGTTCAAATGTTTCGATTGCGATTATTCCATCAACATTTAAACTTGTAATATAATTTGTAAGGACATTGTAGTCAGACTGTTCGCTATTAAAAATAAATTGCATAAGTTGATAAGTGTTTTTGTAACAATAATTTTCAATTCCTTTAATGATTGGAATAAAGAAATTTATATTATTAAGAGGCTTGCCAGATAATAATAAAAATCTATATGATTTAACATTTTGCTTTTCAATTACGTTTTGATTCATTGATTTATAATTTAGCTCTCTAGCTTTTTCTAAAACCAATTCTCTTGTTTTTTTAGGTACATATCCTCCATTAAGAGCTTTAGAAACAGTATTTCTTGATAATCCTAATTGTTCTGCAATATCTTGAATTGTTATAGCCTTTTTCATGATTTAATCACTTCTTTCTATATTAAGTATAATATATTTAACTTAAAAAATAAATATTTTTTTCATTTGAACAAATTTCGTTTTCTACAAAATGTGCAAATGCACAAAAATGTGTATATGTCGAAAAGTGTTTGATTGTGTAGAAATTCTGCAATATAATTTAATTATAAAAAAGTAGTAAAAAAATTTTATAGGAGGTTTATTATGGAAGAAGTAATGGATTTAGATTCATTAGAGGTTTCTAATAAAGCGCTTTCAAAAAAGGAAAGATGGAAGATTAATTTTAGAAGAAGAAAATGGAGTCTTTTATTTATAATCCCAACAATAATATATATTATTATATTTTGTTATGTTCCTATGTATGGTATTTTAATCGCATTCCAAGATTTTATTCCTGGTGATAAGATTTTTAGTACACAAGCATATTGGTGTGGTTGGGACAATTTTGAAAGATTTTTTGAAATCCCTAATTTCAAGGAAATATTTATAAATACATTTACATTGTGTTTGTTTGGATTTTTAGTTGGTTTCCCGTTACCTATAATAGTTGCGTTATTATTAAATTCATTAAAGAGTAAAAAGTTACAAAAAACTTTACAAACGATATTTTATGCTCCGCATTTTATATCGTTGGTTGTATTAGTAGGTATGATGTATTTATTCTTTGGTTCAAATGGTTTAATAAATTCAATTGTAGATAAGTTGGGCGGAACTAAATACCCATATTTCCTAAAGGCAGAAGCATTCCAGCCGTTATTTATATTCTCAGGTAACTGGCAGGATTTCGGATGGTCAGCAATTATTTATTTAGCAGCTTTAGCTGGTGTAGACCCTGCACTACATGAAGCAGCTAAAATTGATGGAGCAAGTAGATTTAAGAGAATATTTAGTGTAGATTTACCAGCAATATTACCTACTGTTTCTATGCTATTAATATTATCAATTGGTAATTTAATGAGCTGTGGATATGAAAAGGTATTGTTAATGCAAACAGATGGTAATATTAATAAGAGTCAAATATTATCAACTTATGTTTATAATATGGGTCTTATGGGTGGAGATTATAGCTTAGCAACTGCGGCTGGATTATTTAACGCGGTTATTAATGTTACATTATTAATTATAGCTAACTACACTTCTAAGAAATTCTCTGAAAATAGTATGTGGTGATGATATGGAAAATGTAGAAAAGAAGAAATATAAAATTAAAGAAAGTAAAACTGATTATATCTACTACGCTATATCAGGATTAATACTATTCGTTTTAACATTAATTGTTATTTATCCATTATATTTTATTATAATAGGTTCAATTTCTGATCCAGATGCGATATTAAATGGTGAGGTATATTTATTACCAGTTCGTGCAACATATAAGGGATATGAAAGATTACTTGAGGAACCTTTAATTTGGTCAGGATATTTAAATACTATTATATATACTATATTAGGTACAATATTTAATATTATTTTAACAATTCCTGCAGGTTGGGCTTTATCAAGAGATTATTTACCATTTAGAAAATTAATAATGCCAATATTAATTATTACTATGTTCTTTGGTGGCGGATTAATTGCTTATTATTTAGTTTGTTGTGAATTAAATTTAGATAATAATCCATTAATATTAATAATTGGTGGCGGTGTGTCAGTTTATAATGTGTTTATGTGTAAATCATTCTTCCAAACAAACGTTCCTAAGGAAGTAATAGAAGCAAGTGAAATAGATGGATGTGGTGAAATAAGAACATTCTTTGATATAGTAATTCCGGTTTCTAAGTCAATTATAAGCGTTATGATTTTATTCTACGCTGTAGGACATTGGAACAACTATGTTGATGCGTTAATATTTATTACTGATGAAAAATATTATCCGTTACAACTTGTTTTAAAGAATATTTTAATTAGTGCAGAGGCACAATCAGAATCATCTGGTGATAGTGCAACAATTCTTGAGCAATTAAGAATTGCAAATCAAATTAAGTATTCATCAATTGTTGTATCAAGCTTACCGATAATTATTGTTTATCCATTTATTGAAAAATACTTTGACCAAGGTGTATTAGTTGGTTCATTTAAATAAAAAAGAGGAGGAAATAAAATGAAAAAATTAATTTTAACAGCTTTAACTACTGCAGCTTTAGTTTCAACATTAACTGCATGTGGTGGTAGTACAGGTTCAAACTCAGATTTTGATCCATACAATAACGATATTGGTTATCAATGGACAGATACGAGCGCTCCAATTTTAAATGCTGATAATAATATCAAATTTAAAATTACATCTTCTAAGAACTCTTTAGCATTAGATTATAATGATATGCTTGTGTTTAAGAATCTTAAGGAAGAAACTAATGTTAATGTAAATTGGAATAACTTATCAGAAAGTGCTTATGCAACTCAAAAGTCATTACTTTTAAGTAATCCAAATAACTATCCAGATGCAATTTATCACGCTGGATTTACAAATAAGGAATTAATTCAATATGGTACATCTCGTAATGTTATTATTGCGATTGATGAATATTTAGAATTCATGCCTAATTTCAAGGCTATTTTAGATTCTAGACCAGACATTAAGAGTGCATTACAATCTCCAGATGGTCATATTTATTCACTTCCAAGAGTTGAAGAAATGGGCTTAAAATCTTATCCTAACATCCTATTTATTAATAAAGAATGGTTAGGTAAGCTAATTGATGCAAATGTTTTATCATTCAATTTATCAAAGGATGATTTAAAAGATGGCTTAAAGCTTACTCGTAATCAATATAAAGAAGTATTAAAATACTTTAAGAATATGGATATGAATGGTGATGGAACTACATCTGATGAAATTCCTTTATCATTCGTTCATGGCAATTGGCAAGGAAACGAAAGTGATTTAATTGCATCATTTGGTATTCCTGAAAATGCAGATCACAAGGCTCTTGTAAATGGTAAGGTTGTATTTACTGTTCAAGATACTAAGTGGAGAAATGCTATATCTGAATTAGCTGGTTGGGTTAAGGATGGATTAATAGAAACTGCAGCATTCGAAGATTCACAAGATACATTCTTAGCTAAGGGTAAGGTTAATTCAAAAGGTTTTGAAAAGCTTGGTTCATTCTATTGGTGGGAAATGGAAACAGTTATTTCTGAATCTGAACAAGAAAATTATATTACTATGCAACCACTTGTTGATGATGCGACAGGTAAGCAATATGTTGGTAAGAGTAATTTACTTGAAGTAGAAAAGGGCGAATGTGTTATATTTAATAAGTGTGAATATAAGGAAGTCCTATTAACTTACTTAGATAGATTCTTTGATCCATATGTATCAGCACAAATTAATTATGGTCCTATTGGTATCGTTTATGAAGAAGAATTAAATGCTGATGGTATGCTAGTTAATAAGCCATTACCTGAAGGAACTACAACAGATGAATTAAGATTAAAGAATGCTCCATTAGGTATGATTTATTTATCATATGATCAATGGGAAAATAATGTAGTTATGGAACCAAGAGCTCAATTAAGACTAGATAGATTAGAAAAATATGTTAAGCCTTATACTTATGAAGGTATGGAAGGATTCCCTAATATTTCATATACATTATCTGAAATTAACTCATTAGCAAGATATGAAACTAATCTAGGTGACGTAATTAATTCATATTTCATGGAATGGATGCTACAAGGTAGTGCAATTACAGATGCACAATGGACAGAATTCCAAAACAAGCTAAATAAAGCTGGTATTGAAGAGGTTAAGAAAATTAACCAAGATGGCTACGATAGATATCTAGCAGGTATGACTAACTAATTAAAGGAGTTATAAGAATGAAAGGACTAAAGATTATAGGTGAATATATATTTGAATATTTAACAATTACTATCTTATTAGTTCTTTCATTCGTTTTAGTAATTCCTTTTATACCAGTTTACACTGGTACAATAGCATATTTTAGACGTGTTCCTGGTGAAAGAATGATAAAGGACATATTTACTACAATAGCTAAGGAATTTAAAATAATAGTTAAATTTACTATTTTTGAATTAATATTTATTTATTTTGCTGCATTAAATGTATATTATATGAATACAAATCCAGAAGCTATGAATACAGTGTTTTTATTTATATCATACATTGCATTAATAATAGGTATTGTAATTTTAATTAATTCGCCAATAATACTTCTAAATATGAATGTTAATTTTAAACAGCTTATATATAATT
>JAZQVB010000125.1:0-1224 GCA_045631605.1 Anaeroplasma sp. | reverse complement strand
TCGGTATGCTTAGAGGATACATAATGCTTTCAGAATCAATTGCATGGTATCTTTTATTATGGATTTTCCTAACTGTATTCTTTGGACCAATTTCCGTTGTCGGATACTTGATTGGAATGATAATCATTTGTATCATTACAGGATTTATCAATGCTACAACTCCTATGTTAAATCCAAACCATTCAGTAATGGCTCAAATATCAATTGCAGTCATTTGTGTTGTTGGTTCAATAATTATGATTATGATTTAGATTAAAAAATTTTAGAATTAAAGATTAAAAAAGATTAATAATTAAAATTTATTATTAAAAATTAATGAGAAGGCTTAAAAATGAATGATGAAAAAGGAATGAGAGTATTAACTTCATTGGTAGCTTTAGGGATTTTTATAGTGGCAGGACTTGCTGCCTTTTACCAAAGCATTTTAGCGCTTCCTTTAGCTATAATTGGACTTATATTTGTTCCATTTATCTTAATGCAAAACAGTGAAAAATATGCTCATTTAGCTGAAAATTTAGAAAAGATAGCTTTCTTTGTTACATTTTTAATTATTTGCATAACATTTATCTGCTTATACAAACCGATTTAAGCAATCATATTTATAGAATTATTAATTAAAAAAAATCGAATAAAAACGAATTAGAATTATGAATCAGAACTAAAAAAGAAATCAAGGTGAAATCATGGAAGAATTATATTATATGATTTATATTATAGTTTTCATAGTTGGATCTATTTTAGGTCTTTTATTAAGCTATAAGAAGCATATGGAACCTTTTATCATATCTGAAATAGATGTAATGACCTTGGTTTTCTCTATTGTAGGATGGTTTTTACTGTTCAATCATGGTTTAAATCATTTTATCAGTTCTGAAATATTGCTTACCATTGCATTCTTCTTTATTGGGCTTGCAATAGGTAGAAGGCCAGGTTATGGTCGTAAAGAAACTGCAATTGGAATATTAATTGCAGGAGTCGTCTGGATTTTAACATCTGGAGTGATATTTTAATTATCTAAATTGCTCACTTGGTGATTTATATGAATAGCGAAGAGAAATATGAAATGATGAAATTAAGAGTTCTTCATAGTTTCAAATGGGAAAAGGATATTACAATTCCTTTGTCTGAAGAATTTGGAATTTCCAAAGAGGAATTTGAAGATATTCTTATGAATCGTTTTGATATGAGTGATTTGGAAAATATGCATGCTACCTTTGAAATAGC
>JAZQVB010000124.1:0-1874 GCA_045631605.1 Anaeroplasma sp. | reverse complement strand
GAATTAAGTGCTGAACTAACAGCTGGTTTAGCAAATATTGATAATGCTTCAACAAAGGAATCAGTTGATTTAGCATTAAATAGCTCAAAGGTTGTAATGGATACTATTGTTAATAATTCTTTAGTTACTCCAGAGCCAGAGCCAACTGAATGGTCATACTCAAAGAAATTACAAACATTTATCGAACAACAATATATTACAAATCAAGCATTTGCTGATTACATATTCAATGATACACCTTATGATTTTAATGAAGAGGTAAAATCAAATGCGATATTTGTTTCTCCAACTGGTACAGGTGAAGGAACGTTTGCTGATCCAGCCTCAATTCAAGATGGTGTTGATATGGCTAAGGCTGGTCAAACAGTTTATTTAAGAGCTGGTACATATAACCTTACAGATAGTGTTTATATTAGCTGTTCTGGTAGCACAAATAATTATGTTACAATTAGAAATTATCCAGGTGAACAGCCAGTTATTACAGCTGACCCAGCTACATTATCATCACTTGGAAGTAAGGGTGAGTTCATCGCTTTATCACTTGATGATAATTTAGCATATGTTAAGATTGAAGGATTAGAAATAGCTAATATTAGTACATATAATTCATATGCAATTTGTGGATGGACAGGTCAAAATAATATTGTAATTAGAAATAATAAGATTCATGATATTAAGACAACATCAAATAATGAAAATGACTCTAATTCAAGTGCTAACGCTATTTTATTATGTGGCGAAAAGAATGTAATTAGAGATGTACTAATTTATGGTAATGAGGTTTATAATAATGTAACTGGTTGGGCAGAATCAGTATCAATTGCAGGTAATACAGAGGCTGTATATGTAATTGAAAATCATTTATATGATAATTCAAATATCGGTATTGACTTCTATGGCAATGCTGGATATTGCTCAACTCCAGCATTAGACCAACCAAGATATTGTGTTGCAGCTTTAAATAAAGTTGAGCGTTCGGTATGCTCATATGCCGACGCTGCAGGATTATATGTAGATGGTGCACGTGATGTGTTACTTGCAAATAATATCATTTGTAATTCACAATATGGTATTGAAATTGGTTCAGAGGAAAAACAAGAAAGTTATCCAGTTAAGAACATTGTAGTTAGAAATAATTTATTATATTCAAATTTAACGTGCGGTATTCGTGTTGGTGGTTATGAAACTAATGCTACAGGATATGTATATTCTACAAAGATTTATAATAATACAATTATTGATTCATCAGATGGAAGCTCAGGTAATATTACGATTTCAAAGGTAGATGGAATTGATTTTAGAAATAATATTATTTATTCTACAGCTAATAAGCCATTAATTATTTCTGATATGAATACATCTTATGTAAAGAATCTTACATTTAAGAATAATTATTTCTATGTAAAGAATTTAGCTATAGACGATTATGAATTTGGATTATATGATACAACTCAAAATGGATTAGATGCATTCAATTCATTAACTGGTGGCAATAATATTACTGGCGACATTGAATTTGATTCGAATTATAGAGTAGTAAGTGGTGCTACAATTAATGCTGGTGATGATACAGCTGATTCAGGTATTTATGATTTAGAATTAAATTCAAGAGTAGTTGGAGTTATTGATATTGGCTGTTATGAAACTCAAGATGTAATAGTAGATTTATTAAAAGAAGCGAAGACAGCAGCTATTAATGAATTAGTTGGTTATAAGGATTCAGCATTATATATTATTAATATTACAGCATATAATGCTGCAATTACTAATGGCAAGAACGCAATTAATTCAGCTACAAATGTAGATGAAATATCAAATGCATTAACACAAGCAAAGAGAAACATCGATTTAATTGAAACAGATGCAGCAATATT
>JAZQVB010000123.1:0-4155 GCA_045631605.1 Anaeroplasma sp. | reverse complement strand
ATTAGCTAGAATACTTCATAAGAGGGCTACTAGTATAATGACTTATTTAAGATTTTTCTTCGGAAAAGTCTTTTTTTTATCTTTAAATTGTGGATAAAAAGAAAAAGGTACTTATAAAAGCACCTTTTGTCATCACTCTGAGACAGCCTAAGCTGTCTAATCATTATTAATTTGCTGGATAATAAGTGAATGCATAATATGCAAGAGATTGAATATTTAAAACACCTTCGATTTTTAATAATTCTAATTCTGCATAGTTATCAGGTCTAGTTGTTTCAAACTTGATGTTACCCTCTTCGTAGCATACAACAACGATACCACTTGTGCTATCCTCAAATTTGATTCCTAATGTATCATTAATTGTCTTTTGACCAGAGATAGTTTCTACATAATCACCTGTATTTAAGAAATAAATCTTACCTTCAAAATTCATATTGTCTGCGTCAAATTGAATTTTATTTACCTCAGCTACAGCCTTAGAATCGCTAGAGCGTCCTAAGAAAACCATAAATGATTCATTATCTTCCTTCATTGATTTAACATCATCTAAGGAAATCACCTTAAATACATTATCTTCCTCTAAAACTGTTGCACCTGCTTGATACCAATCCTCATAAAAGCTATATGAATCACAGCTTGCAAGTGTAATTATACTTATCATTACTACCACAAGGGCAGATAAAATCTTTACTAAATTCTTCACGATAAAACCTCCAATAAATATTCTATAATATTATATACGATTGATAGCCATTTTTCAAGAAATATTTTTTTATAAGTACTCTTCAGGAATTAAATATTCTCCTCTATAATTAGAAAAGCTATCATCAGGATATTTTTCGTATTTTTGTGCTTCATATGAAACAGATGATTTATATATCCACATTGAATTTAAATCCCAGCATATAATCTCATCTATTCCATCACCATCAACATCATATGCCTCAGCACATAATGTTGGATGATTATCATCAGGGAACAATACTACCTTATCTAAATCATAGTCAATAAGACCGCCATCCTTACCACCATGTAGTAACGCTAAAATATGCTTTCCATCATAATTAACTGGAGTTATAACACTACCATTTGTTTGCATTTCAAATTGATTTAATAAATTACCATCATAATCATACATACAAATAATACCATCACTACCCCAAAAGGCAGTTGCGCAAATTTGTAGGCCCTCAATATTAGGATTATATTTAGCAACACTAATTCTTTGGGCATGCCCAATTTCATTATGCTTATAAATCGTACCATCCATATTAACAATATTCATACCCTCATTACCTGAGGCTAATATTAATCTTTTTGGATGTTCCTTATGTAGCCTTGCATATATTATCTCATCAGTATGATCGCTATTCATAGGTAATGAAAAAATCATTTCACCATTATGATCAATTAAATCATAGCCTACAAGCATTTCATCACGACCATCATTATCAAAATCATAAATATATGGGAAATGCCCTGTATTTTTATGATTATATCGCCATAAAGGCTTCATATCCTTATCATATGCCCATACATTTTGATATCTATCCTTTAATATAAGGTCACCCTTATAGCCTAACCCCTCAAAGTCAGCAACCCTAATGGCATCCACATTTAATCTATAAAATGGATTATTTTTAACTAAAGGATCACCTTTAATAGCTGGTGTAGGCATTTTTTTAATTAGCTCACCAGTTAATAAATCAATAATTCTTACCTCAAAATCCCTAGCGTAAATAACCTCAAGCCTACCATCATTATTAATATCAGCTATTTGAAATGGTAAATCACATGAAATAAGCGTATTATCAGGATGATTTCTTGGCTCACCAATAGTCCATAATACATTACCATCCATATCAAAGGCAGTCATTGATGATAAATGTGCAAATGAATCTCTAATCATTCTTTTTTGATGCTGAGCTAATATAAAGATAGTCTTACCATTATATCTTGCGATTCTTAGCTGTCTAGCACTACCAAAATTTCTTAAATCTATTTTCTTAATACATTCTAGCTTAGAATATTCACTTCTTTTATTTTCTAATCTTTTCTCCTCAAGAGAAATATTATTTAAATGATTTATATATTCCTCATCACTCATAATAGCCTTAACATCAGAATATCTACATGCTGATTTAGCAATTAGAGCTACATAGCCTATTGGATTTAAATCTAAATCAGCCTCAATTACTAGCTCATCATCTAAATAAACAGATACATGCTTATTAACATTAACCTTAATATTATATGTCTTTAAATCATCTAGCTCAAAGCTATAGCTTTTAATAATATCAAATGCTTCCTCATATCTTTTATATAATGAAATAACATTTTCCTTAATAGCTACTGCGTAATAATTTCTTGATGTTATATATGAAAAAGCCATTCCACAATAATGTTCTAGTTCAAATAACCTAATATTAAATTCTAATTGATAGCTAGAATACAGCTTAGTCTTATTAACTAAGCAGCAATATACATTACTAAACGCTCCTCTTGTATTATCAGAGCGATTTTGCTCCATATATCTTTTATTACCATCAGATGTTACAATCCAGCTTCCATCTAGGCTTCTCCATTGATGTAAGGCAATTGGATCATACCAATTCCCATAGACTCCAGGCTGAATAATATGATGATATTCACCTAAGGCAGAATGACCTCTATCATAAGGAAATTCTCCTAGCTCTAAATCATTAAATTTTTCATCAATTACATATTTCATTAGAATTTACCTCTTAATCCATTAATATCATCTAAAATTTCTACTCCAGCCTTACTTAAAATAGAAACTGATTGATGACCACAGCTTACAAGATAACAATCAATACCCATATGTGATGAAACCTCATAATCATGTAATGTATCACCAATAAATAATGCCTCAGATGGATTAATATTAGCCTCCTTCATAAATTCTAACGCAATATCAAGCTTACTAGATGCATGAATATTATCAATGCCTAAAATTTCATCAAATATTTTATCAACACCATAGTGACGGCATTGTTCTAAAAGATTGTTTTTCTCACTTGCAGAAAGAATATATACCTTAATACCCTTAGACTTTAAATATTCAATTGTTTCATATACTCCATCAAATAATCCACAAGAAAGTGATGCAGGCTGATACTTATTAATAAAATCAACCGCAAGCTCCTCAAATGAATTCATATTTAAATCTACACCTGCATCAATATAATATTGCTTAATAGGAAATTTAAATACATCCTTATATTCATCCTTGCTTAAATTTCTCTTGCCTTGCATAGTAAGTATATCGTTTAATAATTCGATACATAAATCTAAATCATTAATTAATGTTCCATTAAAATCAAAAAATATGTGCTTCTTCATATACTATTCCTCATAAAAATCTAGGCATTTCCATAATTCTGCCTTAATCTCATCCCTTAACCAATCAGGAGCAACAACCTTACAATTAGAGCCAAATGACATAACAAATGATTTAATCATATCCTTGTTTTGCATCTCACATGTAAAGTTTATAGTCTTATCATCTATTTGTATTATTTGCTGATTTCTACCATAAATTCTTTCGCTCATAGCGACATTTAAATTAGTAAGCTGTAGCTCAATCTTATAATATTCGCCATTCTTCTTCATACCAAATGAATCTAAGAAATCCTTCTCCTCATAGCCTCTCATAATTGAGAATCTATTTCTTGTCTTATATATTTTCTCAATTCTATTAAGCTTGTAATAACCAAAATCATTTATCTTTTCATTAAATGCTAATAAAAACCAAGATCCATTATAAACATAAAGCTTATAAGGGTGAATTATATATGTCTTAGTAATATTTGATGTTGATGTATATGAAATCTCACACTTAAGCTGAGATTCGATCGCATCAGCAAGCTCCTGATATCTTAGCTGTAGCTGTGCTCTATCCATCTTAAGAGGAAATCTATCAATCATAGTTAAAGGAGTAATATCCTCTTTTCTTTCAACTGATGACATTACCTTGCCAATAGATAATAAATATTCATCAAAATTTAAGAAATCCTTACTCTTAGATAAAAAATCAACACCATTTTGAATTCTTTCCTTATCTGTAAGGGTTAGCTTTAATGACGGCAAAATACTTCCCTTATTTAATTTATATCCACCATAAAATCCTTTACG
>JAZQVB010000122.1:0-17585 GCA_045631605.1 Anaeroplasma sp. | reverse complement strand
TAATACTTCCATCTATATCACCTTCGTTATCTTTAAATTAATTATAATATGAATAGAAATAATAAACAAGTAAATTTAACGAAAAAAAAGACCACGACCTATTATTCGTGATCTAATTTATAGCTAAGCTATTACTTTGGTTGCTTTCCGATGTAAGCTAAGATACCGCCGTCAACATATAAAATATGACCGTTTACAGCGTTAGATGCATCTGAAGCTAAGAATACTGCTGGACCAGATAATTCTTCTGGGTCTAACCAACGACCAGCTGGAGTCTTTGCAACAATGAATGAATCAAATGGATGACGAGAGCCATCTGCTTGTCTTTCACGTAATGGAGCAGTTTGAGGTGTAGCAATATAACCAGGACCTAAACCATTACATTGGATGTTGAATTCACCATATTCAGCACAAATGTTACGAGTTAACATCTTTAAACCACCCTTAGCAGCTGCATAAGCAGATACTGTTTCGCGGCCTAATTCAGACATCATTGAACAAATGTTAATAATCTTACCATGACCCTTCTTAATCATTGCAGGGATAACTGCCTTTGACATAATGAATGGACCATTTAAGTCGATGTCGATAACTTGACGGAATTGAGCAGCTGTCATTTCATGCATAGGAATTCTCTTGATAATACCTGCATTATTAACTAAGATATCAACAACGCCAACCTCTTCTTCAATTTTAGCAATCATAGCATTAACACCGTCTTCATCAGTTACGTCGCAAACATAACCATGAGCATTAATACCTAATTCCTTATAAGCTTCTAAGCCCTTATTAACTAAGTCTTGATTAATATCGTTGAATACAACTGTAGCACCAGCTTCAGCTAAACCACAAGCGATATTAAAACCGATACCATAAGAAGCACCTGTAACTAGAGCAACCTTGCCATCTAGTCTAAAATCTTGCATTTTCATTTTAATTTTCCTCCAAAATAATTATTTTAAATCAGTAGATTTGATATGATCCATATCATCAAACTCTTGATTTTCACCACACATAGCCCAAATAAAGTTATAGTTAGATGTTCCAATACCTGAGTGAATACTCCAGCTTGGTGAAATAACTAATTGCTCATTATTTACAACTATATGACGAGTTTCTTGTGGATGTCCACACATATGGAATACTACATTATCAGTTGGGATATTGTAATAGAAGTAAACTTCCATTCTTCTTTCATGCGTATGAGAAGGCATCGTATTCCAACCACTACCCTCAGCAAGCTCTGTCATACCCATCGCTAATTGACAAGATTGACATACATCTGGGTGAATATATTGATTGATAACACGCTTATTTAAAGTCTTAGCTTCACCAGTGTGACGGTGATTTGCCTTATCAAAATCAATATAATATGTAGGATAAGTAGTGTGAGCAGGACAAGATGAAATGTAGAATTTAGCAGGGTTATTTGCATCAACAGATTCAAATACTACCTCAACAGTTCCCATACCAACATACATACCATCTTTAGATTTAATTTCATAAACCTTACCATCTAGTGTAACCTTACCAGCACCACCAATATTGATAATACCTAATTCTCTACGCTCTAAGAAATATTTAGCACGTAATTCATCAGATGTTTCAAGAGGAAGTGGCTTAGTAACAGGCATAACACCACCAGAAACAATTCTATCTTGATGAGAATAAACTAATAAAATTTCATCCTCTTCAAAAACTTTTTCCATTAAATAATGCTTACGCATTTCTTCAGTTGTATAATGCTTAGAATCCTCTGGATGATTAGCATATCTTACTTGTAATTTCATTATTTTCTCCTTGTAATTAATTAAGCTTTGACTTTATAAAATCAAAGGAAAATTTCATATCCTCAGGCTTTGAGCCTTCAAATACTAAGCAAGCATTAGGACACTTTTCTTTAATAATAGGCATCATATAATCATAATTCATAATACCCTTACCGATACAGCATTGCTTAATAGCACCATCTACAATAACATAATCCTTGATATGGAATATAACAATCTTATCCTTGAATAATTCAATACATTCATCAAATATTTTTGTATGATTTTCATGATTTTCAATTGCTAAATAGTTATAAATATCAACTATATAGTAAACATTATTACTATTAATTTCACTAACAAGCTTATGAAGCATTTTAGGTTCAAACATACAATGACCATAAGCACCCTCAATAGCTACATTAGCAGAATACTCCTCTGCCGTTTTAGCTAAATCACTAAAGATTCTTTTAACCTCTTCATATGCCTCAGGCGTACGATTTAATGGATTATAAGTCCATTTGTCATCATTAAATGATCCCGTTTCACTTCCAACATAGCCAGCATGAAAATCATTCATAAATTTAAGATGCTCCTTAAATTTTAGAATGTTTTTTTCTACAAGCTCCTTATTAGAATGTACAGGATTAAAGTACGCACCAAGCATAGCTATTTCTATTCCCTCATTTTTAAATGCCTCATAAAAATAGTTAGCCTTTTCTTTAGATAAGGTACCAGCAAGTCCAGTTTCACCTTCAATAGCCTTATTTAAGACAAACTGTACAGCATCAAAGCCAATTTCCTTAGCTTGACGAGCTAATGTTTCAGCATTACTTTTGCCGAAATCATGCACTCTTACACCAATTTTCATATTTACCTCCAATTGGGTTTATAATCTCATTAAGTGCCACCCCAAAGTGGCACTTAAATTATTATATTAATTCAAATTAACGTTGTACACGTCCGTTAGCATTACCACCAGCTAATGATTCAACTTCAGAAACAGATACTAAGTTGAAGTCACCATTGATAGTGTGCTTTAATGCAGATGCAGCAACAGCAAATTCTAATGCCTTACCTTGATCTTCTGGCCAAGTTAATAAACCATGGATAACACCACCAGAGAATGAGTCACCACCACCAACGCGGTCGATGATTGGGTTGATATCATATCTCTTAGATTGGTAGAATTCCTTACCATTGTAGATTAATGCCTTCCAACCATTGTGTGTAGCTGAGAAAGATTCACGTAATGTAGAGATTACATACTTGAAGCCAAATTGTTCAGCCATTTGCTTGAAGATAGTGTAGTAACCTTCAGCACCAGTATGACCAGCTTCAACGTCTGCTTCTGGCTTGAAGCCTAAGCATAATTCAGCATCTTCTTCGTTACCGATACATACGTCAACATATTCCATTAAAGGACGCATAATTGAAATAGCCTTTTCAGATGTCCATAATTTCTTACGGAAGTTTAAGTCTACAGAAACTGTAACGCCATGACGCTTAGCAGCTTGACAAGCTAACTTTAAGCATTCAGCAGACTTATCAGAAATTGCAGGTGTAATTCCTGACCAGTGGAACCAATCAGCACCTTCCATGATTGCATCGAAGTCGAAATCCTCAGGATTTGCTTCAGCGATAGCTGAGTTAGCGCGGTCATAAATAACCTTAGAAGGACGCATAGAAGCACCAGTTTCTAAGTAGTAGATACCAACGCGTTCACCACCACGTGCGATATGTTCAGTATGAACACCATATTGTCTTAATGCGTTTACTGCAGATTGACCAATTTCATGAGTTGGAAGCTTAGATACGAAATAAGCCTCATGACCATAGTTAGCACAGCTAACTGCAACGTTTGCTTCTCCTCCACCATAAACTACATCAAATGAATTTGATTGAACGAAACGAGTATTACCAGGTGTTGATAATCTTAACATGATTTCGCCCATTGTAACAACTTTTGCCATTTTTTTTAAATCTCCTTTTACTAATTTTCTATTTTTATTTTAACGACAACTTTTTCAACGATATTCTCATCTGCCTTACATTTAGCTAAATGAATATCTTCTGTATATACTAAAGCAAATGCTTCTTCAAGTGTAAAGAATACAGCTCCTTCAGCAGAATATTTTGTAACATCCTTAGTTTCATTATAAGCTTCCGTTACCTTTAAAGTAGGATTAGAAATGTGAGTATATGCAAATACTTCTTTACCCTTTAATACAATTTGCATATCCATATACTTCTCATGATTTTCAAAGAAGCAATCCTCTAAATCCTTAGCAATATATGTATCTCTATTTATAAATACATTGTCACCATCAACTACTGTTTTACCCTTTGGTAAAGCAAGTAAGTCATTATTTAAAATATAATCAATCGCTGTATCAATATTCTTAGCGATTCCCTTATAACGATATAAATCGCATAATTTTCCAATAATCATAAATATCTCCTATCTTACAACCTCAGCACTACCATTAGCAGCCATGAAGTTTTCAATATCTTCACAAGATAATACTGATGCATCACCATAAATAGTATGCTTTAATACTGAAGTATTTAAGCCGTATGCAACTGCATATTTAGCATCATTATAATCCTTTAATAGACCATGGATAACACCTGATGCGAACGCATCCCCGCCACCAATTCTATCATAAATATTAAATCTAATTGGTTCTGTTAGATGCCAAGATAATCCATCCTCTTCATCTAATTTAAAGTAGTATGCAGCAAGTGAGTTTTCAGTTGCTGAATATACAACTCTATCAGTACCAAAAATGTAATGTAAAGAATATTTTCTAATCATCTTAGGGAAAACATTTCTTCTCTTTTCAGATAAAGATACATTTTCTAAGCCCTTATCAAGTGGAATTTCTAAGATTGTATTTGCATCATAAAAGCTTGCAAAAACAACATCAACAAACTCCATAAACTCCTTATAAACAGGTCTAGCCTCTTCAACAGTCCATAATTTAGATCTGTAGTTAAAATCAAAGCTGATAGGAACGTTATGCTTTTTAGCTTCCTTAACAGCACGTAATGCTACATTTCTAACTCTTTCACCTAAAGCAAGTGTAATACCTGAAATATGGAACCATGTAGCTCCTTCAAAGATTTCATCCCAATTATATTCATCCTCTTGAACACGCGTAATAGCAGAGTGCTTACGGTTATAAATAACCTTTGATGGACGACCACCAAAACCTGTTTCAAGGAAATAAATACCAATTGTAGTAGAACCTCTAACAACATATCTAGTATCAACACCATTAGACAATAAATGAGTGATGGCTCCATCTCCTAATTGGTTAGGAGGAAGCTTAGACATAAAGTATGTCTTATGTCCCATATGAGCAAGTGCTACAGCAACGTTAGCCTCACCACCACCGTAATTAACCATAAATGAATGAGTTTGGTTAATAGTTGAATAGTCAGGAGTTGATAGTCTAAGCATAATCTCTCCAAATGTAATTATTTTTTCATTTCCCATAGATATCAAACTCTTTCTATATATTATATTACTTCTTTAACGCAGCTCTAGCTTGTTGTACAGCGTCTACATATTGTTGAGCACGCTTAGTAGTTTCAGCTAAATCGCCCTTTTGTGCAGGTGCAGTTAAGTGTGAACCAGATGAAATACAGATAGCACCCATCTTAATCCATTCACCAGCATTTTCTAAGTTAACACCACCAGATGGCATTAAGTTAGCGTAAGGAATTGGGCCTCTAACATCCTTAATAAATACAGGACCTAACATATCGCCAGGGAATACCTTGATTACATCACAACCAGCTTCCATAGCAGTAACAATTTCCTTAATAGTTTGAGTACCTGGCATATAAGGTACTTGGTATCTGTTACATAATTTTGCAACACCTTCGCTGAATGATGGTGCAACGATGAATTCAGCACCAGCTAAAATTGCGATACGTGCAGTTTCAGGGTCTAATACAGAACCAGCACCTACAATTAGCTTATCAGCAGGAATTTGCTTCTTTAATTCTTTAATTACTGTGTCAGCTCCTGGTACAGTAAATGTTACTTCGATAGCCTTTACGCCACCATCAGTACATGCCTTAGCGATATTGATAGCTTCTTCAACAGAGTTAGCTCTAACTACAGCTACAACACCACAATCAGCAATACGAGTTAATACGTTAAATTTTTTCATATTACTTTTACCTCTTTCAAATTTTTTGACTTCGCGTCGTACATCATATATATTATAAAATGAAAGTGTTTCTTTGTCAATCAAACAAAGTTCCCTGAATTACTTTTTAGACAAATTGCACAAATAATAATTGAAATTTTATTATATTATAATATAATACTTACGGTGATAGATATGACATTAGTTATTATATTAGCATTATTAGCTATAATCGGTATGATTTTATGCATACTTTTAAAGCCATCATTAAAAATAGGAAATGTAGTGATAGATACATTCTATCTTCCAGTATTATTAGCTGCTCTAATACTAATAATATTTCCAACATTTAATAAGGCTGAATTATTTAACATTTTATTTTCAAATTCAACATTAAACCCACTAAAAATATTAGTATTATTCATTTGTGTTTCTATATTATCAATCGCTTTAGATGAGGCTGGTTTCTTCAGCTATATAGCTAAAATATTTATTAATAAATTCAAGGCATCTCAAAAAATGCTGTTCTTCGCATTATATATATTAATATCTGTTTTAACAATCTTCACATCTAATGATATTGTAATATTAACATTCACTCCATTTATATTATATTTAGCGAAAAATGGTAAATTTAATCCTATTCCTTATTTATTAATGGAATTCGTTGCCGCAAATACATATTCAATGCTTTTATGTATAGGTAATCCTACAAACATTTATTTATCAACTGTATTTAATTTATCATTTATTGATTACTTAATTAAGATGATAATACCAACTATATTATGTGGCTTAGCTTCAATATTAATACTATTATTACTATTTAATAAGGAATTAAAAAAGCCTATAAATGTTTTCGAAATAGATAAGCCAAGGCTTAATAATAAGATTCTTACAATCGTATGTGGCTTCCACCTGTTTACTACTACTATTCTTCTTGCAATAAGTAATTACATTAATATTGAAATGTGGATCATTTGCTTAACATTTGCAATCTCATTATTATTATTCCTATCTATATATTCTATTAAAAAGAAAAATATCATTTATGTTATGGGTACATTACGTAGAGTACCATATAGCCTAATTCCATTTATATTATCAATGTTTACTATAATCATGGCATTAGATTCTTATAATGTATTTAAATATATTAGTGACTTCTTCTCAAATATTTCATCAGGAGTATTTGAAGAAATATTATATTTATTCACATCTACATTATCATGTAATCTAATCAATAATATACCTATGACCTTAGCATACGGTTCTATCCTAAATAATACTGATAATATTAATTTAGCGTACGCAACAATAATTGGTTCTAATATTGGTGCGCTACTTACACCTATAGGTGCCCTAGCAGGTATCATGTGGCTAAGAATACTTAAGCAAAATAATATCGAATATTCATTCATTTCATTTATGAAAAACGGAATTATTGTAACTGCAACGTTACTTCTTGCAGCATCAATATCTTTATTAATTATATAGATATAAGCGTCTTCAAATCGAAGACGTTTTTTTAACGCAAAAAAAGAAGGAGATTTCACTCTCCTTCAATTAATTATCTTTTTAATCCGTGACAGAATTTGAATTTCTTACCACTACCACATGGGCAACGATCATTTGGACCAACACCTACGAATGGATTATTTTTGTTGTTATTTACAACAGGGCTCTTCTTATTAACCGTTGATAAATCTTGGTTAGTAGATAATCCCTTTAATTCATCCTTTGGTTTTTCCTCTACTCTTTGAACACGTACTCTTGCACGCATTGCAGTACGAAGAATTTCTTCATTCATTCTTCTATTTAATTCCTCAAACTTATAGTATCCTTCACGTTGATAAATTTCAAGTGGGTTCTTTTGTGCATATGATTGTAAGTGAATACCTTGACGGAAACCAGCCATATCATCAATATGCTCACGCCAATTCTTATCTAGAATTGGAAGGATAATACGCTTAATGAACATCATAATGTTCTTTTCAATGATATTATTATCAGATTCTAATTCCTCTTGTGGAATCATTTCAGATAATGTTTGACGAACCTCATCAATTCTCTTATCCCAATCAGCAACTGCAGTATCAAAGATGTACTTAATCATGTCCTCATCATCATCGTATTCCTTAACCTTGTTTACATCGATTAATTGAGAACCGAAGATAACGTCATTAAATGTCTTAGTAAGCTTATCATCATCGAAATCACCAGGCATATCCATAAATTCTTGAACCTTATTAGCAATTGCAATTTTCATGATTTTCTTTAATACTTCGTCAAGCTTTTCAGCCTTAACTACTTGTTGACGCTCAGCATAGAATGTCTCTCTTTGTCTACGAATAACATCATCGTACTTTAATACGTTTTTACGAGAATCGTAGTTGATACCTTCAATCTTAGTTTGAGCCATTGTAACAGCCTTAGCAAACATCTTACTTTCGATAGGTTTAGTTTCATCACCATCACCCATCATACGAATGATATAAGCTAATCTTTGCTTAAATGAGTCACCACCGAAGCGAACAAGTAAATCATCCTCTGTTGATAAGAAGAATCTTGAATAACCAGGGTCACCTTGACGTCCAGCACGACCTCTTAGCTGATTATCAATACGACGTGATTCAAATCTCTCAGTACCTAATACAGCTAAACCACCAAGCTCAGGAACTCCAGGAGCAAGCTTAATATCTGTACCACGACCAGCCATGTTTGTTGAAATTGTGATTGCTCCAATTTCACCAGCATGAGAAACGATTTCTGCTTCTCTTTCATGGTTCTTAGCATTTAAAACCTCATGTTGAAGACCTTCTTTCACTAATAATCTATGAACTAATTCAGAAGTTTCAACGTTTGCAGTACCTACTAGAATAGGTTGTCCCTTTTCATGACGCTCCTTAATATCTTGAACTAAAGCCTTGAACTTATAGTCAGCAGTTAAGAATAATAAATCTGGCATATCATTTCTAACAACAGGTCTGTTTGTTGGAATTTCAACAACATACATGTTGTAGATATCTCTAAATTCCTCTTCCTCAGTTTTAGCTGTACCTGTCATACCAGAAAGCTTCTTATACATTCTGAAGAAATTTTGATATGTAATAGTTGCTACTGTAATAGTTTCCTTCTTAATTTCTACGCCTTCCTTAGCCTCTAAAGCTTGATGTAAGCCTTCAGAGAATTGACGTCCCTTAAGAATACGACCTGTAGAACCATCTACGATTAAAACCTCACCATCTTGAACTACATATTCCTTACCATCAGCAAAGATATATACAGCCTTTAATGCGTTATTAATTCTATGAACTAATGTTACATGGTCAACATCATAAATATTTTGAACCTTGAAGTATTTTTCAGCCTTACTAACTCCCGCAGGTGTTAATACAATTGTTCTAGATTCAACATCGATTGAATAATCATCCTCAGTTAATGATTTAACGAAGTGATCTGCCTTTTCATATAAACCATTATCATCCTTAGTAGGACCAGAAATAATAAGTGGAGTTCTTGCATCATCAATTAAAATTGAGTCAACCTCATCGATAATTGCATAATTTAATCCCTTAACCTGAGTAACCTCTTCAAAATTAGGAACCATGTTATCTCTTAGGTAGTCGAATCCTAATTCAGAGTTTGTTGAATAAATGATATCACAAGAATAAACATCACGCTTTTGTTGTCTTGATAAATCACGTAAATTTAAACCTACAGTTAAGCCTAAGAATCTATAGATATCACCGATAACACCTTCAGTTTCACGTCCTGCAAGATACTCGTTAACAGTAACGATATGAACACCATCACCAGTTAAAGCATTTAAGTAAGCAGGGAATACACCTGTTAAAGTCTTACCTTCACCAGTTTTCATTTCTGCAATATTACCACCATGAATTGCACAAGCACCTACTAATTGAACAAAATAAGCCTTCATACCACTAACGCGGTAAGCAGCTTCTCTTGCAACAGCGTATGCCTCTACAAGAATATCATCTAAAGTTTTACCTTGCTTTAATAATTCTTTAAAATATGGAGTTTTAGCCTTTAGCTCATCATCAGATAATTTAGCCATTTCCTCTTCAAGAGCCATAATCTTCTTTGCTATTTTAGAACATCTTTTCATTTCATTATAGCCAGAATCAAACATTTTTAATCCCATAGTTATCACTACTATTCATATTAATAAAATTAATATAAATAGATTAACTCCTTTCGAATAAAATCTCAAAAGATATAATAACATAAATTGTATTTATTTTCAATAAATATCTCAATTTTAAAACAAAAATAGGATGAGAAGCTAAGTCTCATCCTAAGATAGTTATTAAATTTTACTTTGTAGTAGTTTCAATTACCGCATAATCTCCATCATCTCTGATGTAAACTACGTTTGTTTTTCTTGTTTCCTTATCTAGGTAAACAAAGAAATCATGTCCTAGAAGCTCCATTTGGTCAATAGCTTCTTCTCTTGTCATTGGTTCAAGATTAACCTGCTTATCTCTAACAACCTTTTGTTGTGGAGCTTGTTCGTCTGATACTGATCTAATTCCTGCACGTCCTAATTTGTCTTTAACCTTGTCATTGTATCTACGAACTTGCTTCATTAATTTATCGATAACATTATCGATTGCTGCATAAATATCAGCTTCTGTTACTTCAGCTCGAAGTATAATATTTTTAGATGGAATTGTAACCTCTACCTTATGGAATGCCTTGTAAACCTTGCATACAACTCGGCAAGATACTGTGTCGAAGTCTTGAATTAAACCTTCAAGCTTTCCTAGTTTCTTGATTGCATACTCCTTATTGGCATCTGATGGAATAAATCCATTCTTTCCTACAATCTCAATCTTCATATATATCACTCCTTTACAACTATATTATAGCAACTTTGTAAAGCGTTTTCAATACATATTTAAAATATACTATATTTTATATACGTTTTGTGCTTGAAGACCCTTCTCGCCTACAACTAAATCAAATTCAACTAATTGACCTTCAGTTAGGGTTTTAATGCCTTCGTCCAAAATTGCACTGTAATGTACGAATATATCACCATAATTTTCTTTAACTATAATTCCATATCCCTTTTCATTGTTAAACCATTTTACTTTTCCTACTAGCATTTTTACTTCCTCCTTCTTACATCTAAAATAATATGTAAAAAAATACAACTATATTATAGCAACTTTGTAAAGCGTTTTCAATGCATATTTAAAATATATTATATTTTATATACGTTTTGTGCTTGAAGACCCTTCTCGCCTACAACTAACTCAAATTCTACTAATTGACCTTCAGTTAGGGTTTTAAAGCCTTCGTCCAAAATTGCACTGTAGTGTACGAATATATCATCATAATTTTCTTTAACTATAAATCCATATCCCTTTTCATTGTTAAACCATTTTACTTTTCCTACTAGCATTTTTACTTCCTCCTTCTTACATCTAAAATGATACATCCAAAATAATATGTAAACAACTAAATGCGTACCAAAAAGTTCGACTACAATCGACAGCTTAGACAGATTACGATAATATTAGACTCAGCTAGCTTAGTAATACCGTCCAAAATTTCCAAATTGTAATCAGAAAGCTCGATATGCTCAAATAAAAATGTTTTGTAGCCTTTCTTCAAATTCGAAGTGAAAATTGTACTTATTTCCTTATAAAATGGTTCGTAGCTAATATTATATTTTTTATTAAAAATCGATAATACTATACAATTATATTTTTCTAATTGTATTACCTCATATGATAGATTTATAGGATATTTCTTATAGCATTTATTACAGATATATTCCTTTTTACTTGAAAATAAATCAGTAATTCCTCTTTTAATATAGAAATTATCATCACATAAATAACAACGCATAATACACCTCAAAATATATATTTATATCTTTAAAATACATTAAAAATAGCGTAATATAAAGCATTTTTTTGTTATTTTTTACGATTGTCTAAAAGGGTATTTCTATATAGAAATTAGGTTGTTTTTACAATATTTTTTTATAAAATTTTTGTAAAAAATAAAGCCTTTCTGATAAACAGAAAGGCATGATTTTTATAATAATTTCTTTAATTCTTCAACCTTATCTAATCTTTCCCAAGGTAATTCAATATCTGTTCTACCAAAGTGACCATAAGCAGCAGTTTGCTTATAAATAGGACGCTTTAAATCTAAAGATGTGATAATTCCCTTTGGAGTTAAATTAAATAATTCTAATACCTTATTAGAGATAATCTCTTCAGATACCTTAGCAGTATTGAATGTATCAACTAATACACTTGTTGGCTTAGCTACACCGATAGCGTAAGATAATTGGATTTGACACTTCTTACATAATCCAGCAGCAACAATGTTTTTAGCAATATAACGAGCCATATATGATGCTGAACGGTCAACCTTAGATGGGTCCTTACCAGAGAATGCTCCACCACCATGGCAAGCAGCTCCACCGTATGTATCAACGATAATCTTTCTACCTGTTAAGCCTGAGTCACCTTGTGGACCTCCTACAACGAATCTACCAGTAGGATTGAATAAGAATTTAGTTTCTTCATCTATTAATTCAGCTGGTACTATAAAATCAACAACATGCTTCTTAATATCTAAAGCTAAATCAGACATTTCAATCTCAGGTGCATGTTGAGTTGAAATTAGGATTGTATCAATTCTCTTTACAGTATTATCATCATTATATTCGATAGTAACTTGAGTTTTTCCATCAGGTCTAAGATATGGCAATGTACCATTCTTTCTTACATCAGTAAGTCTCTTTGCTAGCTTATGAGCTAATGTAATCGCAAGTGGCATATATTCAGGAGTTTCATCACATGCATAACCAAACATAATACCTTGGTCACCAGCACCTTGCTCATGGTCCTCAAGCTCATCAACACCCATTGCAATATCAGGTGATTGAGGGTCAATTGCACACATAACAGCTAAATTATCAGCGTCAAAGCCATATTTACCACGTACATAACCTATTTCAGTTACAGTATTTCTAACGATTTTTTGTACATCAACATAATGGTTAGTAGTAATTTCACCAAATACCATTACCATACCAGTTGTACAAATAGTTTCACAAGCTACTCTCGCATTAGGATCGTTAGCTAAAATATCATCTAAAATCGCATCACTAATTTGGTCAGCAATTTTATCTGGATGCCCTTCAGTTACAGATTCAGATGTAAAAAATCTTCTCATATTATGCTTTCTCCTTTAATGCATTTGCTAATTGGTCAGCACAGCTTGTTGGCTTCATACCACAAGTATTGCCTTCTAATAATCTAATTACCTCAGTCGCCTTCATTCCTTCAACTAATTTACTAATAGCCTTTAAATTACCAGGACAACCACCTAAGAATGCTACGTTATGTACACATCCTTGCTCATCAATTTCAAAATTAATTTTTTTAGCGCATACGCCTTTTGTTACATATTCACACATATTATATCCTCCTATAAATCATCATATATTGCTTCAAAGTCATTATTAAATTTCATAAATCTATCAAATACCAATGGGTCAAAATAGATTTTTGTATGACTGTCCATAACCTGTAATGCTTTAATATGATTGTATGCCTTCTTATATGATTTAACGCTTCTCATACTTACATATATTTCACAGATTAATATTATTTGAGATTCAATATTATTTTGAATCTCTCTTTGTTTTTCTTTAAAATCATCCGTATCATTACCCTCAAGTATTGCACGAATAATATTTTCAGACTTTCTAGATAGCTGATATCTTGAAATAATTTCACTACCTAGCTTAGTTTGATTTCTTAATTCATCAAACATGACATCATCATCAATATTCACATCATTTCCTAAATTAACCTTTTTTTCGATATGAACCTTAGAAAACTCAACTAGCTTATCTATTGATGCTGGTTCTATACTTAAAAGCGATGCAAGCTTTTTAGTCATTATTGAAATTATTTTAATATTTTGAATATCATCTACATTATATATCTCACTTGAAAGTGTAGATTCAAATATTTTAGTTACTACGTTATTAAAGTCCTCTTGAACCTCTCTACGCTTCATAAGCTCATTTATTCTTTGCGTTTGCATATAATTGGCCATTGATACATAAATGTATAAAACAAGCATAAATAAGCCTAATAAAATGCTCCGTATAAGTATATCCTTAAATGCACTCGATGTAAAGAATGTTTCAATAAAATGCATAATATTTTTATTTGACTCATCAAATAAAATATCATGTGTTACAGTAAAGTGAAGTATTGTTACTATTATAAATACCCATAGGAATATATTTTTAAGCATCTTCTTATCCTGATAGAACGCACATATTGTTAATGAATAATATAATAGAATATATCCGCATTCCTGTAAATACACCTGACTTCCTGCCTTTAGCTTAAAATAGATTACTATCGTCGATAAAAACATATAGAAGCTGGCGTAATACATGGCAATAACCTGACTCATTTTATCCTTATAGCCCTTATTTATCATCTTTTTTAATGTCGCGTTGACAAAGAATGTAACAGGGAATAGTAATAATGTTAAAAGCCAATTTGATTCATCACCAAATGATATTAACGCAAATATAAGGGTATAGATAATATTTGATATGAAGATGATATTTTTGATAACTACATTTTTTCTATACAATAGCTGATTATCATCCGTAATATCAATTCCACTTTCAAATCCAAATGTTTTAGCGAAAAAGGTGTTGTTTTTAAGCTTTTGTTTTATAAAATTTGTAAATTTAGTAAACAAAATATATCACCCACCCTTCAATCTAATATTTTATCATAATATTACAAAATTTGCATTAAATAATGCAATCGCCTAGATTAAATATTTTTTGACCATTAGAGAAATCTCTACCACTTACAATCTTCTTACCTGGCATTAAAACTAAATCTAACGAAATAGCTCCGTCTAATGTTTTTAAGGCTATTCCTTTTTTAACTGATAAAACCGTACCTGGCTTATCATTAGATTCAATATTAGCCACACTAGCCTTAAATACCTTAAGCTTAATATCATTAACTAACAAATAAGCTCCTGGGTCCATCGCAAGGCCTCTTATTTGGTTAATTATATCCTTTGTAGATTTATTTAAATCTATTTTCTCCTCTTCAGGAGAGATATTAGGAGAGTAAGTATGCTCATCATCATTTTGAGCCTCACCTAAATTAGTACCATTACAAATATTTTCAATATTTTCCATTAGTAAATCAGCACCAATTACTGATAGCTTATCAAATAATGTAGATGAATTATCATCCTCTTCTATCTTTAATTCCTTTTTAGCATACATTAATCCAGCATCAAGCTTCTTAGCCATTTGAATTAATGTAATACCTGTATATTCATCACCATTAATTAATGATCTTTGAATTGGAGCACCACCTCTGTGCTTAGGAAGTAATGATCCATGTACATTAATTGTATACTTGAATAATTTTAATATTTTAGTTGGAATATATTGTCCATATGCCGCACTAACTAATATATCGGCATTTTTACCTGCAATATATTCATATTCATTTTTAATACTTTCAGGCTGAAAAACCTCAATACCTAACTCACGAGCACATTTAGCTACAGGTGTTTCAACAAATACACCCTTTTTCTTCGCTCTATTAGGCTGACTAATAGCTAAGACGACCTCGTATTTTTCATTTAAAGCCTTTAGGCTTGGAACCGCAAATTCTGGAGTTCCCATAAATATAATTCTCATTAAATCACATCCTTGTTATTGAAAGTGTAATATCCTTATTATTTTGATATAAAGGATAAATATATTTGATTTTATCTAATACAGCGTCCTCAACTGCCTGTATTTGAATAACAAATCTATATATATCATTCTTTTTAAATATCGAAGCCTCTGCAGGTCCTAATATTATAGAGCTACTAGATACAGATTTTAATGTATTTGCAATTAGCTTTGCTTCCTCATAGCATTTAGCTGCATCAGCAGATGAAATCATAATTTCAATTAAATCTGAAAATGGTGGCAATGTACCATATTTTCTTTTATTAATCTCCATTTTATAAAATGAATCATAATCATGCTTAGCTGCACTTTTAATTACATAATGCTCAGGATTATATGTTTGAATAATAATCCTTCCATCCTTTTTAGCACGTCCAGCACGACCGGACACCTGCTCAATCAAATTAAAAGCAACCATAGACGCATCATAAATAGGATATTGTAGTGCTAAATCAGCATTAACAACACCTACAAGAGTTACATTTTCAAAATCTAATCCCTTTGTAATCATTTGAGTACCTACTAATATATCAGCCTCATGATTTTTAAATGTATCATATACATTTTGATAATCCTCTATTTTGCTAGTAGTATCCATATCTACTCTTAATACCCTAGCCTCAGGAATTAGCTTATTAACCGAATCTATAATTTTTTCTGTACCGCTACCAACAAATCTAATTTTATCAGAGCCACATTTATGGCATCTAGAAACATTAGGCTGATGATATCCACAATAATGACATCTTAAATCATTAGTATATTGATGATATGTAAGCGAAACATCACAATGTGGACATTTAACTACCTCTCCACAGCTTCTACACATAACAAATGATGAATATCCTCTTCTATTTAAAAATAATATAGATTGCTCACCCTTATTAAATGTTTCTCTTAATGCATCCTGTAGGCTATATGATAAAACACTTTTATTCCCCTTCATAAGCTCTAAGCGTAAATCAACTATTTGAGCTTCAGGTAATACCTTACCATTAGCACGATTAGGTAATGATAATAGCTCATATTCCTGATTAGTTGCGTAATAATAATCAACTACATTTGGAGTTGCACTACCTAAAACAAGTGGAGCGTTATGCTTCTTACATCTTAATTTAGCTAATTCAATAGCGTTATATTTAGGATTATTTTGCTGAACATATGTTGATTCATGGCATTCATCAATGATAATAATTCCTAAATTATCAAGTGGTGCAAATATTGCAGATCGTGCACCTACAACTATTTTAACCTCTTTATTAATAATTCTCTTCCATTCATCATATTTATCATTTATTGATAGTCTAGAATGCAGGATTGCGATAGATTCTTTAAATCTAGCATAGAACAATGATGTTATTTGAGGTGTTAATGATATTTCAGGCACCAGCATTATAGCCTCCTTACCTGATTCTATAACATTCTCTATCCATCTCATATATACCTCAGTTTTACCGCTTCCGGTAACACCATGAAGTAAATATGTATTATTCTTTGACAAATCTAATGACTCATAAACATTTTTTTGATCATCATTTAAGATGATTTCCTTATCCTCAGGTATAGTAACATTTGATTTAATTTCTACTTCCTTATCATATATAGAAATAATACCTTGCTTATTTAATGTATCGATAACTGACTTAGAATATCCTGAATCATTTACTAACACATTTAATTCGATATCCTCATTAATTTCCTCTAAAAAGCTTACAAGACCAGCACCCTGTTTACTTTTAGGAGTGATATCACAATCATTTAAATGAACCATTTTTATAAGCTTTTCATTTCTTTCTCTTTTAAATTTAGTATCTAATACTAAATCACCATTTTTAACTAATGAATAAATAATATTTAATT